>NZ_JAAYXO010000103.1 GCF_012515855.1 Gordonia sp. (in: high G+C Gram-positive bacteria) | reverse complement strand
GCGAAGCACGTAACGGCATATCGAGATCACCAACACCCACTCACCGCAGGTCTCGATACCAGGCGGGCTCGCTACGCTCACACGCCGACTCGACCAACAAGGGACGCCGATCGAATCCCACTGCGCGCGAAGCCTTCCCAGGCCGATCGAGTGCCGCTGCGAGCGAAGCACGCAACGGCGTATCGAGATCACCAACACCACTCACCGCAGGTCTCGATACCAGGCGGGCTCGCTCCGCTCACACGCCGACTCGACCAACAAGGGAAGCCTCCCCACGCCGATCGAGTGCCGCTGCGAGCGAAGCACGCAACGGCGTATCGAGATCAACGGCACCCGGTCGCCCTGGGCACGACTCGACCTACAGGGAGCGGCCGATCAGTTCCTTCATGATCTCGCTGGTGCCGCCGTAGATGGTCTGGACGCGGGCATCGGTGTACATGCGGGCGATGGGGTACTCCATCATGTAGCCGTAACCGCCGAACAGCTGGAGGCAGCGGTCGACGACCTCCTTCTGCTTCTCGGTGCCCCACAGCTTGGCCATCGATGCCGTCGCCGGGTCGAGGCGACCGGCGATCTGCTCCGCGATGCAGTGGTCGACGAGCGTCTTGCCCGCGAGAACGTCGGCCTTGCACTCGGCGAGGACGAACTTCGTGTTCTGGAACTGCAGGATCGGCTTGCCGAAGGCCTCGCGCTGCTTGGCGTAGGCGATGGTCTCCGCGACCGCCGCTTCAGCCGCCGCCACCGCACTGACGCCGATGATGAGACGTTCGCGCTGGAGCTGGCTCATCAGCTGGTAGAAGCCCTGACCTTCCACTCCGCCGAGCAGGTTGGAGGCCGGAATCCGCATGTCGGTGAACGCGAGCTCGCGGGTGTCCTGCCCGTGCTGACCGATCTTGTCCAGCACCCGCCCGCGCTCGAACCCGGGCAGATCCTTGGTCTCGGCGACAAACAGCGAGATGCCCTTGGCACCCAGGCTCGGGTCGGTCTTGGCGACGATCACCAGCAGATCGCAGTGGGTGGCGTTCGAGATGAAGGTCTTCGACCCGTTGATGACGTACTCGTCGCCCTCGCGCACCGCCGTGGTACGGACCGACTGCAGGTCGGAACCGGTACCCGGCTCGGTCATCGCGATCGCGAGCACCGCGTCGCCGGTGGCGCACGACGGCAGCCAGCGCTTCTTCTGCTCGTCGGTGGCATAGGCGTTGATGTAATGCGCGACGATCGTCGAGTGCACCGCGAAGCCGAACGACGAGTTGCCGATTGCGGCCAGCTCGTGCGCGATCACGGCCTCGTGCCCGAAGTCGCCGCCCGAGCCGCCGAACTCCTCGGGGACGTCCAGACACAGGAGTCCGGCCGCCCCGGCCTTCGACCACAGCTCGCGGTCGACCATGTGCTGCTTGGCCCAGCGTTCCTCGTTCGGGCTCACTTCTTTGGCGAAGAACGCGCGCGCGTGAGTGCGCAGGGCGGCTTGGTCGTCGCTCTCCCACGGTGCGCGGTAGTCGGGAAAGAGTGCGGTCATGGTGGTCACCTTCCGTTGAAGTTCGGGATTCGCTTGTTCAGAAATGCGCTCTGGCCTTCGTGGCAGTCCTCGGAGCGCAGCGCGATGTAGAAGTTCCGCCGCTCGTGCTCCAGACCCTGCGCCAGCGACGTCTGGAGCGCAGCGGCCGCGGCGTCCTTCGCGAGGGCCACTGCCAGCGGAGAGTTGGCCGCGATCCGGCCGGCCATCGCGACCGCCGAAGCCAGCGCCTCGCCGGCGGGTACCACCGACCCGACGAGTCCGGCGGCCTCCGCCGCCCGCGCGTCGATCGGGTCGCCGGTCAACAGCATCGCCATCGCCTTGGCCTTGCCGACCGCCGCGATGAGGCGCTGGGTACCACCGCCTCCGGGAATCACGCCCAGCCGGACCTCCGGCACCGCGAACCGGGCGGTGTCTCCCGCGACGATGGTGTCGCAAGCCAGGGCGACCTCGCAGCCGCCGCCGAACGCGACACCTTCAACAGCCGCGATGACGGGCTTGGGGAACGATCCCAGCCCGGACCACAGTGCGCCGCCGGACGCCTCCCGAGGCCCGAGCAACGATTCGGCGCGCAGCGCGTCGAAGGCGGTGATGTCGGCACCCGCGCAGAACACCCGGTCCGAACCGGTGAGCACCACGACCCGCACCCGGTCGTCGTCGCGGCACGCGTCCAGGTGGGCGGTCAGCTCCTCCATCACCTGTCGATTGAGCGCGTTGTGCGCGTC
>NZ_JAAYXO010000102.1 GCF_012515855.1 Gordonia sp. (in: high G+C Gram-positive bacteria) | reverse complement strand
GTCGGATGTGTTCGACGCCTTTGACCACGGCGTCGGCGAACTCGGCGGAGGTGTGGCCGTCGCGCATTCCGGCGGCGACGGTCGGGAAGCGGTGCAGGGCACGACCGAGTCGCCCCATGCGCTGGGCCACCACCGGGGCGACGCCGATCACGAGCAGCAGATCCGGACCGGTCTTCAGTTTTCGTCGCAGCGGAATGCGTTGACGTTCGGCCAGACCGATGAGGAACGCCAGGAGGTAGTCGAGAACATTGCGGAGGCGGACGACGGCGACGATCAGGTTCAGCACGACGGTGTCGTCCACGCCGGGTCGGGTGTTCTCCAGGCGGTCGAGGAGTGAGTCGTCGCCGGCGGCGCCGGGTGAGAGTTCGTCGACGAGTTGGTCGGTGAGTGCGGTCAGGTGGTGTGCGTCCATGTGGGTCTCACTGGGGTGTGTGCACGCGGGTGCGATTCGTTTCAGGGAATCGGCTCGGCCGACACATGCGCTGGGGGTGGGCGCGTTTGTCGGTCGGGTCGGGTTGGATGTGGTGGTCCGCCGAGGGGGTTCAGTTGTGGTTACCTTCTAATGTACGCGCCATATCGGATGGGCACAAGTGTTCGATAGAAGTTTTTTCGAACAATTTTTCGGCGTCCTGTTTGGGCAGGTCGGTGCGGTTTGTTGGTCTCGATACACCGATCTCCGCTAGCGCTCCGATCGGCACTCGACCACCGAAGAAGGGGCGCACGACCACCGGCGCGCGACCGTCAACTGAGGGGACGCGACCACCGAGAAAGGGGTACTCGACCAGCAACAGGGGTGCTCCTTGTTGGTCGTCGAGTGCCGCCGAGCTTGCGAGGCGGAGTATCGAGACGGCGACGCGCACGGTTCTCGAGACACCGATCCCTTCGACGCAGCTCAGGACTGGCGCCCGCTAACGCTCCGATCGTCACTCGATCATCGTGTGGAGTCCTTGGCCAGCAAGAATGAAGCACCCGGCCGGCGGGTGTCAGGGCTGGGGTCGGGAGAGGGAGTGCTCGGCGGAGCGGCGGACCATTTCGCGCAGGACGGTGAGGTCGACGTCGGAGAGTTTGTTGAGGTAGAGGCAGGCTTTGCTGAGCTTGTGCTTGCCCAGTCGCCGGCTGAGCTCGTCGAAGCCGTCGTAGTCGAACGCCAGATAGAGCGTCAGGTTCTGTTTGCGCGGCGAGAAGCCGACGACGGGCATGTCGCCCTCGCGGCCGCTGGCGTATCTGTAGTGGACCGAGCCGAAGCCGACGATCGCATCGCCCCACATGCGCGGCTCGTCGCCGGTCACCTCCTGCATCAGCTGCAACACGGCGAATCCGTCGGCTCGCCGCTGCTCGTTCTCCACGCTGCCGAGGAAGGCTCCCACGTCGCCGTCGTTCTGCCGGGTCTTGTTCTCGCTCGCCATGCTCACTCGGCGCCAGGAGTGAGTCGGGCCTGGGTGAGCTCGTCGAAGGCGTCGGCGAGGTGGCGGACGAGCTCGGCGGGGTCCTCGACGGCGGCGGGGTCGGCATTGATGCCGATGAAGGCGTCCTCGTCGTAGGACATGAAGGAGATGTTCAGCGCGGCACCGGATTTCGGGGCGAACGGGATGATCGCGCGGACCCGGGCGCCGCACAGGTAGACCGGAACAGGCGGTCCGGGCACATTCGTCGCGGCGACGTCGACGCCCTTCATCAGCGCGCCGGCGATCCGGCTGGTCACCGGATCGGGAAGCAGTGCGAGGGCCTTGTAGACGCCGTCGGCGAACTTCAGCGCGGGATCCTTCCGGGCGGTGTGCACCAGACCGTCGAGCTGATAGAGCCGATGCTCGAGGGGGATCTCCTGGGTCGGCACCACGAAGCGGGCCGGTACCCAGTGGTTGCCGGTCGCCGCGTCCTCCGGGGTGCGGATGGAGATCGGCATGTTCACCCGCATGGACGGCAGGTCGTAGCCGTTCGCCCGGTGATAGCGTCCGACCGCCTCGGCGACGGCGCCCAGGAAGACCACGTTCACCGTGGTCTGCGCCTCCCGGGCAGTCCGCTTGACGTCGGCCAGCGGCACCTTGAGCAGGCTG
>NZ_JAAYXO010000101.1 GCF_012515855.1 Gordonia sp. (in: high G+C Gram-positive bacteria) | reverse complement strand
TGAACGACCCGTCGGTGTGCGGGACGGACGGACTGCTCGCCCGCAGCATCGAGCAACTGCGCGTGCTCGAGGCCGACGCCGACTTCGACGGCGACGCCCTGGACCTGCGATTGCACAGCGCCGCGGAGATGCGGCGGGTCCGGAGGGTGATCATCGCTCGGCAGCGGGTGGAGCTGCTCAATCTGCGCGATCGCGGCGCCTACAGTTCCGAGGCGCTCTCCGACGCGCTCGAGCGGCTCGACGCCGAAGAGATCAGCATCGCTCTGCAGGGTGGGCGCTGAGATAGATCAGGCGTGGGTCGGATCAGGTGAAGAGCACCACCGGCAGCGCGGAGGTGAACCACAGCAGCGAGAGTCCCAGCAGGAACCACGTGGCGCCCTGCCAGATCTGCCAGCGGCCGTCGGCTCGCCATGACAGGTACGTGCGGACCATCGCGGTGAGGGTGCCCAGCAGCATGACGATCAGCGAGGCGAGGGCGAGGGCCTTGGTGGCGCCGGTGCTGTCGACGGTGGCGGCGATCACCGCCAGCAGCATGGCGAGTCCGATCGTTGCTGCGAAATGGGTCACGGCGGGGCGGAACTCGCGCGCCGAGAGGATGGCAGACATCGTCAGACTCCTGGAATTGCGGGGAAGGCTTGCTGACATCCAGTGTACGGATCGCGACATGGGTCTTCGTACCGATGCGCGGCGCACTTGTTTCGTGAACAATGAGGCTGAGGCTTCCGACGGAAACGGCATACGACGTTTCCGGGCCGGTGTGAAGGAGAGAGTCGCGAAATGAGTTTGATTCTGGTCGGTGTCGACGGATCGCCCGAATCGACCAATGCGGTTCGGTGGGCGGCGCACGCCGCTGAGGTCGAGGGTCTCGACCTGAAGATCGTCGCTGCGTACAGCTCCACCACGAGCGATTACGCGCCCGGTCTGGTGATCCCGCAGGACGTGATCGACGCGATCCGCAGCGAGTCGACCGGATTCGTTCAGGACGCCGCAGCAGTCGCCCGCGAGGTGGCCCCCGACGTGAAGCTGAACGGGTCGATCGTGGAAGGCGACGCCGCGCGCGTCCTGCTCGAACTCGGCGAGAACGCCCAGATCACGGTGCTCGGCACCCGCGGCCTCAGCAGCGTCAAGGGCTTGTTCCTCGGTTCGGTCAGCACCAGCGTCGCCGCGCACTCCAAGGGACGCGTCGTGATCGTTCCCGATGGCGCGCTGGGCGGCGACGGACCCGTCGTCGTCGGTGTCGACGACTCCAAGATCAGTGATCCCGCCGTCGCCGAGGCGTACCGCCAGGCCGACCTGCGGAAGAAGAAGCTGGTGGCGGTCCACACCTGGACGCCGCTCGACGCCGATGCGCTGCACGGCTTCGGTCTCGACGCCAAGGAGATCGACGAGATGTCGCAGCAGGCCGTCGAAGCCGTCGCCGAGCGGATGGCGGGCTACAGCGAGGACTACCCGGACGTCGAGGTGGAGCGCGTGGTGGTGCCCGAGGAGCCCGCGAAGGCGATTCTCGATGCCGCAGGCGACTCCGCGTCGTTGATCGTCATGGGCAGCCGCGGCCGCGGTGGCTTCACCGGCCTGCTGCTCGGGTCGCGCAGCCAGAAGGTGCTGCACCACGCGCATGTGCCGGTGATGATCGCGCGTCGCTGAGCGATACCCCCTTACTCCGTATGTTGTGACCCGTCCGCGGTCACAACATACGGAGTAAGTGCTTTCTGGAGCGGCTGGCTTAGCCTGGACCCACCATGAAGAACCTCCCCCGCGGACTGTGGATCCTGCTGATCGCCAACGCTGTGATCGCCCTCGGCTACGGTCTCATCGCCCCGGCGCTGCCGATCTTCGCGACCACCTTCGGCGTCTCCGCTGCGGCGGCGGCACTGGTGGTGTCGGCGTTCGCGATGATGCGGCTGATGTTCGCACCGGCCAGCGGCCGTCTGGTGACGGTGCTCGGCGAGCGGAAGATCTATCTGACCGGTTTGCTGATCGTCGCGCTGAGTACGCTGGCCTGCGCTTTCGCCCAGGATTACTGGCAACTGCTGGCTTTCCGCGCGGCCGGCGGCATCGGTTCGACGATGTTCTCGGTGTCGGCGATGGCGCTGCTGATCCGGTTGTCGCCGCAGGAGGTGCGCGGCCGGGCGTCCGGCTACTTCTCGGCAGGCTTCCTGGTCGGCAACCTCACCGGACCGCTGATCGGGGCGGCGCTGGTGGGCTTCGGACTGCGCTTCCCGTTCGTCGTCTATGCGATCGCGCTGCTGATCGCCGCGGCGGTCGTCGCGAGTTTCATGCCGCCGCCGCCCGAGGTGGTCGAGACGTCGGACGACGGCGCGGACCTGCCTCCCGCGCCGCAGTTCTTCGCGTCGTTGCGGACGCGCGAGTACCGAGCGATCCTCACCTCGAACTTCGCACAGGGCTGGGCGTCGATGGGCGTTCGGGTGGCGCTGGTGCCGCTCTTCGTGCAGGACGGCCTCGGTTACGGCAGCGCGTGGGCGGGCATCATCCTGGCCTGCTACGCGGCGGGCAACATGATCGCGATCCTGGTCTCGGGTCGATTGTCGGACCGGTACGGGCGTCGGACGGTGATGATCCCGGGATTGATCGTCGCGGCGGTGGGCACCGTCTTCCTCGGTTACTCGCCGAACATCTGGGTGGCGCTTGCGCTGACCGCGGTGGCGGGCGTCGGCTCGGGCCTGTTCGCGCCGACGCATCAGGCGGCGCTGGGCGACATGCTCGCCGGCCGTCGTCGCGGGGGATCGGCGCTGGCCGCGTACGGCATGGCCTCCGACCTCGGCGCGGTGTCGGGTCCGCTCCTCACCGGTCTGATCGCCGACGCATTCGGCTTCGGCCCGGCATTCGTGGTGACGGGCGCGGTCCTCGTGGTTGCGCTCCTCACCTGGCTGGGCTCCGGCGACGCGGCGGTGGAACGCCGCTCGGTGCCTGCCACGGGCTAGCGTCGGCTACGACCAACTCGGCAGCCAGATCTGCTGGCCCCACTCGACGTTCGAGATCGGTGCGCCGACGAGGATCGGCCACAGCCACACGAAGTTGGCGATGACGAGCGCGATGAAGAACGACACGCCGAGGACGCTGAGCAGTCGTCTCTCCGATTGCGCGCCGCGCGGTGCGGCGCGCAGCAGGTCTCCGCAGGCCAGTGCCAGCCCCATCACGAGGAACGGCGCCATGGCCGTGGCGTAGAAGAAGTACATCTGACGGTCGATCTGCGTGAACCACGGCAGGATCGCCGCGCCGTAGGCCGCCAGCACCGCGACGTAGCGCCAATCGCGCCGCGACGCGATCCGCCACAGGGCCCACACGATCATCGGCAGCGCCAGCCACCACAGGGCCGGGGTGCCGATCAGCATCTGCGCGCGCACGCAGTCCGAGCCGCCGCACTGATCGGGGCCGTACGAGATGGCGTACAGCATCGGCCGCAGGCCCATCGGCCACGTCCAGGGTTTCGACTCCCACGGGTGGTGATTGCCCGCGGCGTTGGTGAGCCCGGAGTGAAACTCCAGGATCCCGGACTCGTAGTACCAGAACGAGCGGATCGCGTTCGGCACCCACGAGAAGGCGCCGTCGGTGCCGATCTTCTCGCCGGTCGCGTAGCGGTAGACGGCGGTCTCCGAGGCGAACCACGGCGCGAAGCTGGCTACGTACATGAAGAACGGCATCACGCCGAGCGACATGCCCGACGGGATCACATCGCGCCGCAGCACGCCCATCCACGGGCGTTTCACGTGGTACGCGCGGCGCGCGGCGACGTCGAAGCCGAGCGACAGCAGCGTGAACGCGACGACGAAGTACGCGCCGGACCACTTGACGCCGCATGCCAGGCCGAGCATCACCCCCGCGGTGAAGCGGTACCAGCGGAAGCCGAAGCGGGGGCCGAACGGGGAGTCTCCCATCCGGCCCTCGGTCCACACCCGGTGCATGCGCTGGCGCATCTGGTCGCGGTCGGCGATCAGCGCCGCGAACGCCAACACCACGAACAGGATCTGGAAGATGTCGAGCATGCCGAGCCGCGACTGCACGAACAGCACGCCCTCGCAGATCGCGAAGATGCCCGCGATGGCGCCGATGAGCGTCGAACGGCTCATGCGGCGGACCGAGAGGTACACCGCCAGCACCACGACGACGCCTGAGACCGCGGCCAGGAAGCGCCAGCCCAGCGGGGTGTAGCCGAACATCCATTCGCTGGCCGCCAGCATCCACTTGCCGACGGGCGGGTGCACCACCAGGCCGTAGGCGGGATTGTCTTCGAGGAGGTTGTCGCCGGTGAGGACCTGCCAGCCCTGGGGGACGTAGTGCTTCTCGTCGAAGACGGGGGTTCCCTTGTCGGTCGGGTTGCCGAGGTCCCAGAAGCGGGTCGCGACGGCGATCAACGTCAGAACGGCGCCGACGATCGTGCCGCGGAGGCGGTCGGTGGCGCCGAAGACGGGTTCGGGGATCTGGGGCGCCGGTGCCGTGCCGAGGTCTTCGGTGAGCGCACGGTCGACGACGGTCGCGCGATCGATGGAGGCGGCAGGGGTCACCTGTGCGATGGTAGCCGGGTCAGTAGGCTGAGTCGGTGATGAGTACGGACCGGAGTAGCGCCGCGGATGCGGCGGGCGAGCCTGGCGGCGGATGCCTGGTTCTGGCGGGCACGCCGATGGGACAGCCGGACGACGCCTCGCCGCGCTTGCGCGAGGCCCTCGGCACTGCCGACATCGTCGCCGCCGAGGACACCCGCCGCACCCGTACCCTTGCGGCTGCTCTCGGCGTCGAGATCACCGGACGTCTGCTCAGCTACTACGACCAGGTGGAGGCCGCTCGGACACCGGGCCTGGTGGAGGCGATCACCGACGGTGCCACGGTACTGCTCGTCACCGACGCCGGAATGCCGTCGGTCAGCGACCCCGGCTATCGGCTGGTGGTCGCGTGCGCGGACGCCGACCTGCGCATCACCTGCCTGCCCGGACCGTCGGCCGTGACCACTGCGCTCGCCCTGTCGGCCATGCCGTCCGAGCGCTTCTGCTTCGACGGTTTCGCTCCGCGCAAGTCCGGCGCGCGTCACGACTGGCTCGTCGAACTGCGCACCCAGCCGCGCACGGTGGTGTTCTTCGAATCACCGCATCGGCTGGCGCAGACGCTGGCCGACGCCGCCGAAGTCCTCGGGCCGGATCGTCGTGCCGCTGTGTGCCGCGAGCTCACCAAGACCTACGAGGAAGTGAAGCGCGGGCCGCTGTCCCAACTCGCGGAGTGGGCTGCGGACGGCGTCAAGGGTGAGATCACGGTGGTGGTGGCTGGGGCGCCTGCGGTCGACGAGACGGTCGGCATCGACGATGTGGTCGCCCGTGCCGAGGAATTGGCAGACGGCGGTGCCCGGCTCAAAGAGGCGTGCGCGCAGGCGGCTGCAGGCACCGCATTCTCGCGTCGCGACGTCTACGAGGCCGTGCTCGAGGCTCGGCGCGACGACTGATGGCGTTCGGGCAGGTAGTCGGGGATTCAATCCGCGGGCTCCATCCCGCCTACTTCGCCCTGGTCATGGCCACCGGCATCGTCTCGATCGCCACGGCTCTCGAAGGCTGGACGGCGGTGTCGGTGGGGCTCATGTGGATCGCCATCGTCGCCTATGTCGGTCTCGTGATCCTGAACCTGCTGCGGGTCGTCTTCTACTCCGAGAATTTCGTCCGTGATCTCCGCATCCCGAACCGGACCTTCGGCTTCTTCACGTTTGTCGCGGGCACCGGTGTGCTCGGGGCTCGCCTGGTGATCGACGACCACATTGGGATTGCGCTGGCGCTGCTGGCCGTGACCGCGGGAACCTGGCTCTTGCTCGGCTACGTACTCCCGCCGCTGGCCTTCACCGTGGTCGGCGGGATCCCGCGACTCGAGCGAGCCGACGGAACCTGGTTTCTGTGGGTGGTCGCGACGCAGTCGGTGGCCGTCCTCGCCGCGGCGATTCAGCCGCACGCGGAGAACTGGCGGTCGGAGTTGGCGCTGTTCGCGGTGGTCTGCTGGGCGGTCGGCATCTTCCTCTACATGGCGGTCGCGCTGTTCGTCGCGCTGCGCGTGTTCCTGTATCACCCGAAACCGGGGCAGCTCGGCGGCGCGTACTGGATCGCGATGGGCGCCACCGCGATCACCGTGGTCGCCGGTGCGAACATCGGGGTGATGGTCGAGGCGCCGATCCTCGACGTCACTCGGACCACCATCGAAGCGGTCTCCCTCTTCTTCTGGGCGTTCGGCACCTGGCTGATTCCGCCGCTGGTCTTCGCGGGGTACTGGCGGCACGTGACCCACCGGATTCCGTTGCGGTATGACGTCTCGTTCTGGTCGATCGTCTTCCCGCTCGGCATGTACGGCGTCGGTTGTCGGCAACTGGGGACGGTGAACCAGATGCCGCTCTTGACCGCGATCGGACAGGTGGAGGTCTGGGTGGCGGTGGTCGCGTGGGTCCTGACCTTCGCCGGATTCCTCGGCAAGGTGACCGGGTGGTCGAAGACCGCGGCACTCGGCCACCGGTCGCGGCTGGGGTAGGTCGGCGTCTGCCCTCCACAACGACCTTTTCGTGACGTGTCTGCCGATCCAGCGACGCCTGACGTCGGCGGCCGGTGACGCGGACAGTAGCGTGGGACGGAATGCGACGTGAGTCTCGTCGCGATGCCGTCGAGCTGAGTTCGGAGACCTCCTTTATGCCCGCAGAGACCAATCTGTCGATCACGCGCCGTCAGGCCCTGGCCGCCGGAGGCGTCGCAATTGCCGCGGGCCTGGTTGCGCCGGGTGCGGGCCTTGCGTCGGCGGGACCGTCACAGGACGCGGACGTGATCGTCGTGGGACACGGACTGTCGGGTCTGGTGGCGGCCTGCGAACTGGCCGACCGCAAGAAGAAGGTGCTGATCGTCGACCAGGAGTCGGGCCAGAACCTCGGCGGCCAGGCGCATTGGAGTCTCGGAGGCCTGTTCTTCATCGACAGCCCCGAGCAACGTCTGGCGGGCGTCCGCGACTCGTACCAGCGCGCGCATCGCGACTGGTTCACGACGGCGGGCTTCGATCGCGGCCCGCGCGAGGTCGGCGGCGAAGACTACTGGGCGCGACAGTGGGCCGAGAAGTACCTCGAGTTCGCCGCGGGCGAGAAGCGGTCGTGGCTGTCGGGCATGGGCATGATGTGGGTACCTGTGGTCGGATGGGCCGAGCGCGGCGACGGCCGTCCGGGCAGCCCTGGCAACACCGTGCCGCGGTTCCACACCACGCTGGGCACCGGCCCGGGTGTGGTCGAGCCCTTTGCCCGGCGGGTTCGCGAGGCCGTCCGTGCGGGTCTGATCAAGTTCGAGTTCCGTCACCGCGTCGACGAACTCATCACCACCGACGGCGCCGTGACCGGTATCCGCGGCTCGGTGCTGGAACACAGTTCCGCACCGCGCGGCAAGCAGTCCTCGCGCACCAAGACCGGCGACTTCGAGCTGCACGCGCCCCTGGTGATCGTCGCGTCGGGCGGCATCGGCGGCAACCACGATCTGGTCCGGCGCAACTGGCCGTCGCGCCTCGGCACGGCCCCCGAGTTCATGGTGACCGGCGTTCCGGCGCACGTGGACGGCCGGATGCTCGGCATCACCGAGCAGGCCGGTGGTCGCCTGGTGAACAGCGACCGGATGTGGCACTACACCGAGGGGCTGCGCAACCATTCGTCGATCTGGCCTGGGCACGGCATCCGCGTTCTCGGTGCGCCGACCTCGATGTGGTTCGACGGCTCCGGTCGTCGGTTCCCGTCGCCAGGCATCCCCAGCTACGACACCCTCGGCACTCTCGAGATGATTCAGAAGTCGGGTCACGAGTATTCGTGGTTCGTGCTGAACAAGCGGATCATCGAGAAGGAGTTCGTGCTCTCGGGATCGGAGCAGAATCCGGAGCTGACGTCCAAGAACCTGCCGCTGTATCTTGCGAACCGTGCACTCGACGACGTTCCCAAGCCGGTTCAGGCCTTCCTGGACCGCGGCCCGGACTTCGTCACCGCGACAACTGTCGAAGGGCTCGCGGCACGGATGAACAAGCTGGTCGGCAAGGACCTCATCAATGCGGCAGACCTCAAGAAGCAGATCCGCCACCGCGATCGCGAAGCCTTCAACCCGAACACCACGGACGAGCAGATTCGCGGCATCCGCCGGTCGCTGGCGTACCCGGGAGACAGCATCGTCCGCACCGTGCCGATGCACCGAATCCTCGATCCCGAGGCCGGCCCGCTGATTGCGATCAAGATGAACATCCTGACTCGCAAGTCGCTCGGTGGACTGCAGACCGATCTGTCCGGCCGCGTCCTCGGTCACAACGGCAAGCCCGTTCCCGGACTGATGGCGGTCGGCGAAGCCGCGGGTTTCGGTGGCGGCGGCGTCCACGGTTACCGCGCGTTGGAGGGCACGTTCCTCGGCGGCTGCCTGTTCACCGGCCGTCAGGCCGGTCGCGCCGCACGGCGGATGGTGTAGCGCGGGCACGCCTCCGATCGGAAGCCGATCGCATTAGGTTGATTCGCATGGGTTTCGACTCTATGACCCCAGAATTGGGGTCGTCTGATGATTCGGATTCCGGTCGCATAAATGGGTGAATGGTGTCTGAGAGGGCATTCTCGGCGTCGATTCCGACGTTTCTCGGGTTAGTTTGATCGCGCCCCAATACGGGAATGACTCTAGATGGGAAGCTCATGATTCGACTTGATCGAACGTCAATTGCCAGGCGGATCGGTTCGATGGTCTTGACCTGTGGACTCATCGGCGGACTCGGTGTCGCCGCTACCACGCTGGCTGCGGCACCCGCAGAAGCCGGCATCAAGACCGCGACTACGCTGGAAACCCTCAACGTGCGGTCCGCACCTACGTCCAGCGGCACCTTGCTGCGGCGGATCGCGGGCAACACCAGGGTCGGCATCAACTGCTGGACGAATGGCCAGGCAGTGACGGGTCGTTACGGCACCACCACTATTTGGTACACGATCGACGGCGGCGGCTACGTCACCGACGCCGGCCTGTACACCGGTACCAATAACCCGGTGACTCCGAAGTGCGGCGGCAGCGCTCCGGCTCCGGCTCCGGCCCCCAGGACCACGGGCCGCGCTGTCGGTCAGAAGTCCGCATCGAACAGCGGCATCTCCGGCTACTGCACCTGGGGTGCCCAGGAATTGTGGAGGCAGAACACCGGCTATTACCCGAAGATCCGCGGCAATGCCAAGGATTACGCGGCGTCTGCTCGGGCCAATGGCTGGACGGTGGTTGCTGACGCGCAGCCTCGGAGCATTGTGGTCTTCCAGCCGGGCGTGCACGGCGTTGACCGAACCTATGGCCATGTCGGTTGGGTGCGAAGTGTTGAGAATCGCGCCGACGGTCGATACATCCATTACACGGATATGAACGGCAGTGCCGGTTTCGGTCGATACGGCAGCAAGGTGACCAAGGATATCGGCGGAATGAGCTACATTCTCGCTCCGTGAGGCCACATCTCCTCGATCCGCCCTGAACCTTCGCCACGGCTCAGGGCGGATCTTGCTGTCTGAGCGTTTCCTGCCCTTCGCGGGGCGCGGTTGCCTCGGTGGTGAGGGTTTCTTCGTGCGAAGGGTTGTCTCGCGAGGTGTCCGGGTTCGCCGAAGGATGGGAGGCGTAGGTGCCTGGTTGGGCGCTGCTGATCCACTGGATTGGTCCGTTGGTGTCACCGTGTCCGCGGAACGCGCCGCCGACCCGGAGTCGGGTCGGCGTGCCGCGTTCCGCGTTTCCCTTTGTTCCGTCGGCACTCCACCGACTGCCCCTCCAGCCCCCGCGGCCCCGGTAGCAGTCCGTGTCGCCTGTGCGCGACGGCTATGGAGTTCTCAAGGAGCCGAAAGGTGGTCCCGGAGGGGACCGCTTCGTGTGAGCTATGTTACAGGTCATGAGTGATGAGAACAAGTGTTCGATTGAAGGTTTGGTGTGCTGCGCGCGGGTGCGGTGAGCTTGTTTGGGGCGAGTGCGGTGAGCAGCCGTGTGCCGAGATTGTGTGTCGCGGCGGTCTCGATTCGCCTGGGTGCTCGCTGCGCTCGCAGCCAGGCACTCGACCAACGTGGGGGGCAGCCAGGCCCTCGACCAACGTGGGGGCAGCCAGGCACTCGACCAACATGGGGCAGCCAGGCACTCGACCAACGTGAGGGCAGGCTGCTCGCAGCCAGGCCCTCGACCAACCTGGGGGAAGCCGGGCGCTCGACCAACGTAAGGGAGCCGCCGGCGGAGCTAGGTCCCGAAGCCCACGATCGAGGCGGCTTTGTCGAGGCACTCCTGCCATTCGGCGGCGGGGGAGGAGTCGATGGTGATGCCGCCGCCGACGCCGAGGGTGAGGGTGTTGTCGGAGGCGACGGATACCGTGCGGACGGCGACGTTGAGGTCGAGCAAGCCGCCGGGGCCTGCGATGCCGACGGCACCGCAATAGATGCCGCGAGGATGCTCCTCCCACTCGGCGAGCAGTTCCTGGGCTCGAATCTTGGGCGTGCCTGTCACCGAGGCGGGAGGAAAGGCAGCGTCGAGGAGCTCGCGGTTGCCGATGTCGTCGCGCAGGTGCGCCGCCACGGTCGACACCAGGTGCCACACGCCCGGAGCTCCGACCACCGTCAGCAAGTCGGGGACGGAGACCGAGCCGATGCGGGAGACGCGTCCGAGATCATTGCGGACCAGGTCGACGATCATGACGTTCTCGGCGACGTCTTTGTCAGAGGCGGCGAGTAGCGTCGGATCTGCGGACGACGGGA
>NZ_JAAYXO010000100.1 GCF_012515855.1 Gordonia sp. (in: high G+C Gram-positive bacteria) | reverse complement strand
TCGGTGCACATGATGTCGACCGGTGCGCCGTCGGCGATGATCCGGCCGTCCTTCATCGCGATGATGCGATCCGAGTAAGCGGCGGCGATGTTGATGTCGTGGATGACCAGCACGATTGTCTTACCGCGCTCTGCCGCGGTCCGGCGCAAAAGTCGCATGATTGACGTCGCGTGACGCAGGTCCAGGTTGTTGAGTGGCTCGTCCAGCAGCACGTAGTCCGTGTCCTGGGCCAGGACCATCGCGATATGGGCGCGCTGCCGCTGGCCCCCCGACAGCTCGTCGAGATACCGGTCGGCCAGGTCTTCGAGCTCCATCGCGGTCAATGCGTAGTCGATGTGCTCGGCGTCATCAGCGGTCGCCCGCCCGCCGTTGTGCGGGAAGCGGCCGAAACCAACCAGATCCCGGACGGTGAGTCGGATCGCCATCGAGTTCTCCTGACGGAGGACCGCCAGTCGACGCGCCAGCTCGCGGCCGCCGGTGGCGGAAACGTCTGCACCGTCGACCAGGACGCGGCCGGAGTCCGCCTGCTGGAGGCGGCTCATGACACCGAGCAGGGTCGACTTCCCGGCGCCGTTGGGCCCGATGAGCGAGGTGACGCCGCCCTGGGCGAAACAGGCACTGACATCGTGGAGGACCGTGGTGTCGCCGTAGGACGAGCACACCTCCTGCGCCTCGATGCCACAGCCGCGAAGCCACTGGTCTCGACCGGAACGGGTGCCACGGCGTCGGAACGGGAGAAGGGACATGACGTGCCTTACCTTTCAGCGTGCGCGGTTCGACAGGAGCAGGAACAGGAAGAGCAGGCCACCGACGAACTCGATGACGATGCTCAGTGCCGACTCGACACCGAGCGTGCCCAGGATCATCTCGCCACCGGCCAGCGCGATCACGCCCAGCAGCGAGGCGACGGGGAGGGTGAAGCGGTGCAGCGTCGTGCCGAGCAGCGCGTAGGCCGCGTTCGCGACGATGAGCCCGAAGAACATCACCGGGCCGATCAACGCGGTCGACGCCGAGACGAGGAACGAGACGACCACCAGGATGATGATCGTGACCTGACGGTGGTTCACGCCCAGGGCGATCGCGGGGTCGCGGCCCAGGAGCATGACGTCCAGACGGCGACCCAGGAGAGCCACCACCACGAGGCCGAGAACCACGATGACACCGCAGCCGATCAGCACGTCGAGCTGGACGCCGCGGAAACTGGCGAACATCACGTCCTGCAGCTGCAGGTACGCCGCCGGGTCCAGCAGTCTCTGGAAGAACGACGAAATGGATCGGAAGAACACGCCGAACACCACGCCGACCAGCAGCAGCAGGTGGATGTCCGTCCGACGGCCCCCGAGCAGCCACAGGTACAGCGCCGTCGACGCGACGACCATGATCGCGGTCTGCGAGAGGAATCCCGTCAGGCCGCCGCTCGCCAGTCCCCCGATGATCGCGGCGTCCCGCGGCACCATGAAGAAGATGAGCATGGTCTGGATGAGCAGATAGAGCGAGTCGAAGCCCATCAGCGCCGGCGTGAGGATGCGATTGCCGGTGACGGTCTGGAACAGCACCGTCGACACCCCGACGGCAACCGCGACCACGACGATGGCCACCGCGTGCCGGGAGAGCCGGTCAAGGGTGTAGTTCCACGCCTTGGAACCGACCGTGTCGGGCAGGCCAACCATGACCAGTGCGATGAGGGACGCGGCGGCCAGGATCGAGCACGCGATCACCACCGCCAGTCGCCGGCGGTGGTCGGCCTGCGCCCTGGAGACGCCTCCGGTGGACGGAGACGGCTGCCCGGCCGCGCCGGTGGCCACACCAGTGGCCGTGGCCTTCTCACCCATTGCGCACCCCCTTGAGCATCATCGCGAGGAACACGGCCCCGCCGAGGACTCCGACGATCGTGCCGACGGGAATCTCACCGGCACCCGGGGCCCCGCCGGCGAGCAGGCTCGGCAGGGCGCGGCCGATCATGTCGCAGACCAGAACGGTCACCGCGCCGAGCATGGCGACGAGCGGGAGACCGCGGCGTGCGTCGTCACCCACCAGACGCGAAACCACGTTGGGCACCACCAGACCGAGCAGCGGGAGTGCACCGACGGTCACCACGACGACCGCCGCGACGGCCGCGACAATGGCCATGCCCAGGGCGACGACGGTACGGTGGTTCAACCCCAGGCCGGTCGAGACGTCCTCGCCCAGGCCGGCGACCGTGAAGCGGTCGGCGGCGATGTAGGCGATCACACCGAGGACGGCGACGAGCCACAACATCTCGTACCGTCCGGCGAGGACGGCGGAG
>NZ_JAAYXO010000099.1 GCF_012515855.1 Gordonia sp. (in: high G+C Gram-positive bacteria) | reverse complement strand
ATCGAGGCGGACGCGGTGGGCTCGCTCAATCATCGATGGGACTGCGCAGCGCCATCAGTCGCTACACCCGCCGGCGGCGGCGACGATCTGCTCGGCCGCCAGCGCCGGAGTGAGTGTGCCGTCGAGGATGGCGCGCGCGGCATCCGTACGGACCCGGCGGACTTCCGGGTCGGATTCGAGGCGCGAGAGGATCGTCTCCTGGACCATCTGCCAGGTCCAGTTCACCTGCTGGCGGGCGCGTCGCCGTTCGAACTCCCCCGCTTCGGTGAGCACGTCCCGATGCTTGACGATCGCCTGCCAGTACTCGTCGACGCCGGTGTTCTCCAGCGCGCTCATGGTGAGCACCGGGGGCGTCCACAGGGCGTCGTGCGGATAGATCAGGCTCAGCGCGTTGCGGAGTTCGCGGGCTGCGGCGCGCGCCTCGTTGATGTGCTTGCCGTCGGCCTTGTTCACGACGACGATCTCGGCGAGCTCCAGCACTCCCTTCTTGATGCCCTGCAGCGCGTCTCCGGTACGGGCCAGCGTCAGGAAGCTGAAGGTGTCGACCATGCCCGCGACGCTCACCTCCGACTGGCCGACGCCGACGGTCTCGACCAACACGACGTCGTATCCGGCAGCCTCGACCAGGACGATGGTCTCGCGGGTGGCTTTGGTGACGCCGCCGAGGGTGCCCGACGTCGGGGACGGCCGCACATAGGCCTCCGGCGCGGCGGAGAGCTTCCCCATGCGGGTCTTGTCGCCGAGGATCGAACCGCCGGTGCGCGTGGACGACGGATCGACGGCGAGCACCGCCACGCGATGCCCGAGATCGATCAGATGCATGCCGAGCGCCTCGATGGTCGTCGACTTGCCGACGCCGGGCACACCGGTGATGCCGACCCGGAACGAGTTGCCCGAATCCGGCGTCAGTTCGAGGAGCAGCTCCTGCGCCTTCGCGCGATGGTCGGGCCGCGTCGACTCGACCAGGGTGATGGCGCGGGCCAGTGTCGAGCGCTCTCCGGCCCGGACCCCGTCGGCGAGTGCCCCGACGTCGATCGTGCGTCGTGCCATCTCCCGCGTCAGCCCGCGTCCGGCAGGACCAGGTCGAGTTCCAGCTCGCCGGCCAGCTTCGCGATCAGCTCCACCGCCGCATCGGCGATCACCGTGCCCGGCGGGTAGATCGCGGTGGCCCCGGCCTGGTAGAGCTCATCGAAGTCGCCCGGCGGGATCACCCCGCCGACCACGATCATCACGTCCTCGCGTCCGACGTCGGTGAGCGCCTTCTTCAACGCCGGCACCAGAGTGAGGTGGCCGGCGGCCAGCGACGACACGCCGACGACGTGGACGTCGTTGTCGGCGGCCTGCGCGGCCACCTCCTCGGGCGTGGCGAACAGCGGGCCCACGTCGACGTCGAAGCCGAGGTCGGCGAACGCGGTCGCGATGACCTTCTGGCCGCGATCGTGCCCGTCCTGACCCATCTTGGCGACCAGTACGCGCGGACGACGGCCCTCCGCTTCTGCGAAGGCATCCACGACGGCGATCGCCCGATCCACGTTGCTCACGTCTTCTCCCACCTCGTGCCGATAGACGCCGCTGATGGTGCGGATCTCGGCCTGATGGCGACCGAAGACCTTCTCCATCGCGTCGGAGATCTCCCCGCCGGTGGCACCGTGGCGCGCGGCCTCGATGGCCAGCGCCATGAGATTGTTCGACAGATCCGAACCGCCCGGCTCGCCCGCCGCACGAGTCAGGTCGGCCAGCGCCGCCTCGACCGCCGCCGAGTCCCTTTCGGCACGCAGACGCGTGAGCTTCTCCAGCTGTTCGGCGCGCACCTTGGAGTTGTCGACCTTGAGGACCTCGATCTCCTCGTCCTCGTCGACTCGGTACTTGTTGACACCGATCAGGGGCTGCTGGCCGGAGTCGATGCGTGCCTGGGTGCGGGCGGCCGCCTCTTCGATCCGGAGCTTCGTCAGGCCCTCGTTGATGGCCTGGGTCATACCGCCCGCCGCTTCCACCTCGGCGATGTGGGCCCGGGCCTTGTCCGCGAGGTGCGCGGTGAGCCACTCGACGTAGTTCGACCCCGCCCACGGATCGATCGGCCGCGTGGTGCCCGACTCCTGCTGCAATAGCAACTGGGTGTTGCGTGCGATGCGCGCGGAGAAGTCGGTGGGCAGCGCGATCGCCTCGTCAAGCGCGTTGGTGTGCAGCGACTGGGTGTGCCCCTGGGTCGCGGCCATCGCCTCCACACAGGTGCGGGCGACATTGTTGAAGACGTCCTGCGCCGTCAGCGACCAGCCCGAGGTCTGCGAGTGGGTGCGCAGGGAGAGACTCTTGGCCGACTTCGGCTCGAACTTCGCGACCAGCTCGCTCCACAGCAGACGCGCGGCGCGGAGCTTGGCGACCTCCATGAAGAAGTTCATCCCGATGCCCCAGAAGAACGAGAGCCGCGGTGCGAACTTGTCGATGTCCAGGCCCGCATCCAGTCCGGCACGGATGTACTCGACCCCGTCGGCGAGCGTGTACGCGAGCTCCAGATCGGCGGTCGCACCCGCCTCCTGGATGTGGTAGCCGGAGATCGAGATCGAGTTGAACTTCGGCATCTTCTGACTGGTGTACGCGAAGATGTCGGAGATGATCCGCATCGACGGCGCCGGTGGATAGATGTAGGTGTTGCGGACCATGAACTCTTTGAGGATGTCGTTCTGAATGGTCCCGGCCAGCT
>NZ_JAAYXO010000098.1 GCF_012515855.1 Gordonia sp. (in: high G+C Gram-positive bacteria) | reverse complement strand
CGCCGAGCCGGCCGCGTGTCCGTCGATCACCCAGGGGGAGTACCGGTACGACCACGGCGACGTCGCCGGTCTCACCCCGCTGCTCAAGATGCACACGCTCGGCATGGACTTCGTCCCGGATCCGATTCACGCCGGCGGGCTTCGCTACCACGGCATGGCGCCCGCGCTCAGTCACACGGTCGAGCTCGGACTGGTCCAGGGCGTCGCGATCGATCAGCACGACGCATTCAGCGCAGGTGTGCAGTTCGCGCGGACGCAGGGCATCGTTCCGGCGCCGGAGTCGACGCACGCGATCGCCGCGTGCGCGGCGCACGTCGCGAACAGCGACACCGAGGAGGTCGTCGTGATCGGCCTGTCCGGCCACGGCCAGCTCGACCTCCCGGCCTACGCGGCGTTCCTCGACGGCGACTTCTGATCGGCGGGCGTCGCGGTCCGTCGGGCCGCGACCCACACCGCCGCGGCCGCCAGGAGCCCGAGAACCAGGAACACGGAGGTGGCGAACATCGCCCACCGCGTCGCCTGAGTGAAGGCGTCGGAAAGCGCGAACACCACCCCGGCGTCGCCTCCGTGTTCGCGCAGCCCGGAGATCACCCCGCCCGCCGAGCTGCGGGTGGCGTCGGCGAACTCGACGGCGGGCCCGGTCAGCCGACCGAGGAAGTGCGCCAGGCCGATCGAGAGCACCGAACCCATGATCGCCGAGCCGAAGGCGGAGCCGATCTGCCGGACGGTGCTTTGCGTCGCCGAGCCCTGCCCCGAGGCGGCGACCGGGATGTCGCGCAGGACCGTTCTGGTCAGCTGGGCTGAGGCGAAACCGAGCCCGACGCCGTAGATCAGCAGGACGCCGCCGATGGACCAGCCCGACGAACCCGGATGAATGGTGAACGCGAGGGTGAGCACCCCGATCACTTCCAGTGCGACCCCCACCAGGACCGTCCCGGCCGCGCCGATGAGCGCTGCGAGGTGGCGCGCCAGCGCGCCCGAGACGAACGCGCCGGCGGCCATCGCGGCCAGCACGAATCCGGCGCCCATGGTGCCCAGCCCGACAGCGTTGATCAGGTACAGCGGCAGGACGAAGATGAGGCCGAACTCTCCGACGGCGATCATCATCGCGGCGACGTTGCCCCAGCTGAAGGTCGGAGTGAAGAAGAGATTCAAGTCGAGGAGGGCCGAACGGCGAACCCGGGCGCGGTGCCGCTCCCAGACGAGGAACGTGGTCAGTGCCACGGCGGACACCAGCAGGGCCACCGGCACGATCGACACCGGCATGTCGCGCGACCATGTCCAGCCGAAGAGGTGAAGATCGCTGATCGGCTTCCACCAGCCGAGCGTGTTCGCCTCGATCACCGCGAAGACGAGTGAGCCGAATCCGACGACGCTCAGCAGCAGGCCGTCGACGTCGAAGCCGCGCCGGGTACTCGGCGACTTGGTCTCCGGCACGACGATCAGCGCCGCGATCACCAGGACGGCACCCACGGGAACGTTGACGCCGAAGATCCACTGCCACGAGAACGTGCTGGTCAGCCAGCCGCCGAGCAGTGGCCCGAGGGCCGCGGCGCCGGAGATCACCGCACCCCACACACCGAACGCGGCGGCCCGATCCTTGCCCCGGAAGGTGTCGCTCACCGTCGACAGGGTCGACGGCAGGATGCATGCGCCGCCGAAGCCCTGGAGCACGCGGGCGCTGATCAGCGTGCCGGCGTCGGACGCGGTCGCCGCCCAGATGCTGCCTCCGACGAACAGCAGGATGCCGACGATGAAAAGTTTGCGGCGACCGAACCGATCACCGAGGGCTGCGCAGGTGAGCAGCAGCGCAGCCAGGATCACCGAGTACAGGGAGTTGACCCATTGCGCATCCGTCAGGTCCAGATGCAGGTCGTCGATGATGGTCGGCAGCGAGACGGCCACGATCGTGCCGTCCATGACGATCATCGCCAGGCCCACGGACAGTACGCCCAGGGCCCACCAGCGGCGCGGCCCGGGCTGCTCGGGAGACGGTGGCGGGGCGGTGGAGGCAGGCGTGGAAGCGGTCATGACCGCCGATCCTAGGGACTTGCAGGCGTTTGGCCATCCATCGAAAGTGGGAGATCCCGGGGCGGGATGGGCCCTGGGGAGCGATTCGCTCCCCGGGGCGGGTACGCCTTAACCTGGTCGCATGTCGAAAGTCCTGAGTTCGCTGCCCATCGGTGAGCGTGTCGGTATCGCCTTCTCCGGCGGACTGGACACCTCCGTCGCCGTCGCTTGGATGCGGGAGAAGGGTGCGGTTCCGTGCACCTACACCGCCAACCTCGGTCAGTACGACGAGCCGGACATCGATTCGGTGCCCGGCCGCGCCCTGCAGTACGGCGCTGAGCTCTCGCGTCTGGTCGACTGCCGTGCGGCGCTGGTCGAGGAGGGCATCGCGGCCCTGCAGTGCGGCGCCTTCCACATCCGCACCGCCGGCAAGGCCTACTTCAACACCACGCCGCTGGGCCGTGTCGTCACCGGCATGCTGCTGGTGCGGGCCATGAAGGAGGACGGCGTCAACATCTGGGGCGACGGCTCCACCTACAAGGGCAACGACATCGAGCGGTTCTACCGCTACGGGCTGATGGCGAACCCGAACCTGCAGATCTACAAGCCGTGGCTCGACGCGGACTTCGTCGAGGAACTCGGCGGCCGCACCGAGATGAGCGAATGGCTGCTGGCGCGCGACCTCCCGTACCGCGACCCGGTCGACAAGGCGTACTCGACCGACGCCAACATCTGGGGCGCCACCCACGAGGCGAAGGTGCTCGAGCACCTGGACCAGGGCCTGGACATCGTCGAACCGATCATGGGCGTCGCCGCCTGGCGCGAGGACGTCGAGGTCCCGACCGAGGAGGTGACGCTCACCTTCGAACAGGGCCGACCGGTCGCCATCAACGGCGAGCGCTTCGACAGCGCCGTCGACCTGGTGATGAAGGCGAACGAGATCGGCGG
>NZ_JAAYXO010000097.1 GCF_012515855.1 Gordonia sp. (in: high G+C Gram-positive bacteria) | reverse complement strand
GGTCGCGGGATTGTGAACGTCGAAGGTCTTGCCGGACGACGCCTGGCGCCACTGCCCGTCGATGTGGATACCGGTACCGAGGCCGGCGATGATGTCGGTGACGGAGCGAGTCAAGACGTACCTCCTGGTTGGGGTTCTGGATGTATTCGGTCTGTCCCTGGTTGGTCGCTGCGGGGTCGTTCGTTGCTGGGTCGTTCGCTGCGGGGGCGTTCACTGCGGGGTCGGGGCGGATCCGGATCGAGCAGTTCGAGCAGGTGCTTGCCGCGGCGGGCGTCGCCTGCACTGCCGCCGACAGTGGGGTCGACTGCCGCGAGGCGTCGGATCTGGGTGGCGCACGAGAACCCGTCGGTGAGCACCGGCGCGTCGGGATGCGTGCGCAGCGCCGGGGCCAGGGCCTGCTGGGCCACCGCGTCTGCCACCTCCTCGTGCCCGGCGGTGAAACCGAAGTCGCCCGCCACGCCGCAACATCCGGTCGCCTCCACCACGCTCCGGACGCCGAGCGCGGTCAGGGTCGATCGTTGAACTCTGTTGCCGAAGGTCGCGTATTCGTGGCAGTGGGTCTGGACCACGACGTACTCCGGCGCACCCGCAGGCCACTCCGGGGCGCGGCCGTCTGCGGCCAGCTCCCCCAGATGCGCTGCCGCCGACCGCACGCGCGCGCCGACGCGACGAGCCCGCGCGGCCTCAGCGGCCCCCACCGCCTCCTCCGACAGCAGACGCGGGAGGTCGTCGCGCAGGGTGGAGGCGCAGCTCGGTTCCACCACGACGATCGGCACGTCGTCGCCGACGCCGTCGAGGTACCGCGCCGTGCGACGCAACGTCCGGCGCGCGGCGTCGAGCCTGCCGGTGGTGATCTGGGTGAGGCCGCAGCAGTGCTCAGCACTGCAGGCCACCGACCGATGCACCCCGCCCAGCACGCGAACCGCGGCTCCGGCGACTTCCGGGCGGAGCCCCCGGGTGAACGAGTCGAGGAACAGCACGATCTCCGGCGGCCCCGCGGCGTCGATGCTCGACGGCGCGCGCCGCAGTTCTTCGCGCAGTGCGGCGGCGGAGGCGAACTCGGGCAGCACTCGATCGGCACCGATGCCGCCCAGACGCGCGCCGGCGCGGCCCACGCGCGTGGCGAGCAGTCGATTCAGCGGCCCCGCGGCGTACCGGGTCAGACGCAGCCAGGTGGGCAGCATCCCGAGCGTGTAGTGCTCGCGCGGCCGCAGCCGTCGGCGGTAGCGGTGGTACAGCACCTCGGATTTCATGGTGGCCATGTCGACACCGGTCGGGCAGTCGGACGAGCACGCCTTGCACGCCAGGCACAGCTCCATCGCCTCGGCCAGCGCCGGGGCGCGCCAGTCGACGTCCCCGTCGCGCGTCGCCTCCTGCAGCACCCGCGACCGACCGCGCGTGGAATCCTTCTCATCGCCGGTGGCGCGGAACGACGGACACATCACGCCGCCGACGTGCGTTCGGCAGCGGCCGACACCGATGCACGCCTGCGAACCGTGCTCGACGGTCACATCGGCGAGCGCGAGGTCGACGTCGATCGGTCGGGTCTGTCGGAGCCCTCCCGGCGCCAGGATCCCGGTGGGATCCCACACGGCGCCGAAGCGCTCGAAGGCGCGCAGCATCTCCGGCGAGTACATGATCGGCAGCAGTTCCGACCGCGCACGACCGTCCCCGTGCTCCCCGGACAGCGACCCCTCGTAGCGCACCACCAGGCGCGCGGCGTCGGTGCAGAAGTCGCGGAACACGGTGCGCCCCTGCGGTGTTCGGAGGTCGAAGTCGATGCGGATGTGCATGCAGCCCGCGCCGAAGTGCCCGTACATGACGCCGGTGAGGTCGTGGTGGGCCAGCAGGTCGCGGAACTCGGCGAGATAGTCGCCGAGGAGGTCGGGCCGCACTGCGGCGTCCTCCCAGCCGGGCCACGACAGGATGGTCTCGCCGGTCTCCGGATCGGTGAGCCGCGAACTGAGGCCCGCGCCGTCCTCGCGGACCCGCCAGAGGTCGGCACGTTCGGTCGGATCGTCCACCTGCCGCAGATCCACCGCCCGGCCGTCGGCACGCAGGTCGGCCACCAGCGCCGCGGCCCGCGCCGTGTTGCCGTCGTCTTCGTCCAGTTCGATGAACAGCCAGGCACGCCCGTCGGGCAGATCGGCCACGGCATCGGCGCCGCGTCGAACCCGCATGGTCGCGACGATCACCTCGTCGATGCCCTCCACTGCGGTCGGCCGATGCTTCAGCAGCAGCGGGACATCCTGGGCGGCGTCGACGATGTCGGCGTATCCGGCGACGATCAACGACGTCGACGCCGGCTGCTCCGTCAGCCCGACGGTGGCCGCGGTGACGATCAGGCAGGTGCCCTCGCTGCCGACCAGGGCGCGAGCGACGTCGAATCCTTCCTCAGGGAGCAGATGCCTCAGGTGATAGCCGGACACCTGGCGCGGGATGCGGCCGAGTTCGGTGCGGATGGCGGCGAGGTGGTCGGCGGCCAGGGCGCGCAGTTCGGTTTCCAGGTGCTCGGCGCGGGCCGTGGCGGCGGCGTCGCCCGGCACCGACGCGCGGATGCCGGTGCGGGTCGCGGTGATGCGGAGTCCGTCCGCGGTGACCCCGCGCAGCTCGACCACGTGATCGGCGGTGCGCCCATACCGGACCGAGTGGTTGCCGCACGCGTCGTTGCCGATGGCGCCGCCCAGGCAGGCGCGACTCTGGCTCGACGGATCGGGGGCGAAGGTGAGTCGGCGGTCGGTGGCCTCAAGCACCGCCGCGCGCAACTGCGTCAGCACCACCCCGGCCTCCGCGGTCGCGGTGCGGGCAGCCTCGTCCACCACCCGCACGCGGTGCAGGTACCGCGACAGGTCCAGGATCAGGCCGCCGCCGATGGCGTTGCCCGACATCGAGGTTCCGCCACCGCGCGCGGTCAGCGGGACGCCGAGCCGATGACTCACGCGGGCGGCCGCGGCGACGTCGTCCTCCGACCGCGGGAACAGGACGGCGGCCGGGGTGACCCGGTAGTTGGACGCGTCGTACGAGTACTCCGCCAACCGGCGCGGACTGGTGTCGGGGTGCAGACCCTCCGCACGCAACGCCCGCGTCAGCGCCCCCGAAGTCAACCCGCCCGAAGTCACCGCCCCCGAATCAGCCATGCCTCCAGCTTTACACCGTGCGCATCACACTGCGCGGCCGACGGCCCGAACGAATCGCTCCACGCCGAGCGTCACCTCGTCTTCGGAGACGGTGAGCGGCGGGATGATGCGCACGATGGACCCGGTTGGCCCGCACGTCAGCGTCAGCAGATCCTCATCGATGCACGCCTGCTGCACCGCTGTCGCCAGCTTCGCCGCCGCCTGGGACCGGTCGCTGCCCGCGTTGGCCGCCGGATCGCCGAACTCCACCGCGAGCATCAGTCCGGTTCCGCGGATGTCGCAGATGGCGTCGACGTCGGCGAGGTGGTCGCGGAGCAGGCCGAGGAGTTGGTCGCCCCGCACGCGGGCGTTCTCCACCAAGCCTTCGCGTGCGATCACGTCGAGGGTCGCGACGCCCGCCGCCGCTGCGACCGCATTGCCCCCGTACGTGCCGCCCTGCGATCCCGGCCAGGCCTTGGCCATGATCGCCTCCGGTGCGGCGATCGCGGAGATCGGGAAACCGGACGCGATGCCCTTGGCGGTGATGATGATGTCGGGCACCAGACCGTCCGTGTGCTGGTGCCCCCAGAACTTGCCGGTGCGACCGACGCCGGCCTGCACCTCGTCGAGCACCAGCAGCGCGCCGTGCGCGGTCGCCCGTTCTCGCAGTCCCGCCAGGTACGCGGGCGGCACCGCCATGTACCCGCCGTCGCCGAGGAACGGTTCGATGAGGACGGCCGCGAGTTCGTTGGGGGCGATGCGGGTGGAGAGCAGGAAGTCGAACTCCTTCAGCGCATACGCGACGGCGTCGTCGGTCGACATGCCCAGGCGCAGGGCATCCGGGAACGGGGTAGTCGCGACGCCCGCCATCAGCGGGCCGAACCCCGCGGAGAACTTGGTGCCCGCGGTGGTGAGGGCCGCCGCCGCGACGGTGCGCCCGTGAAAGCCGCGTTGCACCGTGACGATGTACTGGCGCCCGGTGGCCATCCGAGCCAACCGCACGGCGGCTTCGACCGCCTCAGACCCGGAGTTCGCGTAGAACACCGAATCGATCCCGTCGGGCAGGTGCTCACCCAGTTTCTCGGTGAGTTGCAGCAGCGGCTGGTGCAGCACCGTCGTGTATTGGGCGTGGATGATCTTGGCGCACTGCTCCTGGGCCGCCGCCACCACGTCGGGGTGACAGTGCCCGGTGCTGGTGACTCCGATGCCGGTGGTGAAGTCGAGGTATCGGCGACCATCGGTGCCGTGGATCCACGAACCCGACGCGTGGTCCACCACCACGGGCGTCGCCTGCTTCAGAATCGGGGAAAGCGATGCACTCGTCATAGGGCCAGTGTGTGCCCGACCACCAATGTTGTCAACGGTCCGATTGTCGACAATGTAGGTTGGGACTACGGTGGTCCGCATGAACCGCAGCCGCCCCGTCGTCGTCGTGCTGACCGCCGACGATGTGCCCGCCCCCGCCGACCTCGGCCGCATCGAGGAACTCGCGCAGGTTCGTCTGGCCACCGCCGACACTCTCGCCGACCATCTCCCCGGCGCCGACGTCCTGCTGGTGTGGGACATCTTCTCCAGCGCGCTCGCCGCCGCCTGGCACACCGCCGACACCCTGCGCTGGATGCACGTGGCCGCCGCCGGGCTCGACGCCATCATGTTCGACGACCTCCGCGCCTCCGACGTGCTCGTCACCAACGCGCGCGGCGTCTTCGACGAGCCGATGGCCGAGTATGTGCTGGCATGCGTGCTGGCCCACGACAAGCAGTTGCATCAGACCGAGGAGTTCCGCCGCCGCGGCGAGTGGGTGCACCGCGAGACCCTACGGGTGAAGGGCCGCCGCGTGCTGGTGGTCGGCACCGGCGGCATCGGACGCGCCATCGCGCGGATTCTGACGGCCGTCGGACTGGAGGTCCGCGGCGCGGGCCGTACCGTGCGTGACGACGATCCCGACTTCGGTGCCGTCGTGAGCTCGACGGAGTTGGCCGAACACCTCGCGGACGTCGATCACCTGGTGATGGTCGCGCCGCTGACCGACGCGACGCGCGGCATGCTCGGCGCTCGCGAGCTGGCCGCTCTGCCCGACGACGCGCACGTGATCAACGTCGGCCGCGGACCGCTGATCGACCAGGCGGCGCTCACCGCCGAGATCGCCACGGGAAGGCTGTCGGCGCACCTCGACGTACTGATCGACGAGCCGCTCCCCGCCGACGACCCCCTGTGGACCCTGCCCGGCGCGCACATCAGCCCGCACATGTCGGGCGACGTGATCGGCTGGCGCGACACCCTCTCCGCCCAGTTCCTCGAGAAACTCACCGGCTACATCTCCGGTCGAGAACCCGGACCCGCGGTGGACAAGAAGCGCGGGTACGTGCCGACGACCGGTCGCTGACAAGACCAGCCGGCTCAGCACTCGCTGAGGGAATACTGCCCTCAGCGAGCCTCCCCAAGGCCGATCTTGTCGGCACCGTCGATCATCGCGTCGATGAATAGTCTGAGCGCTTCGCGGCCGGCGTCCCTGGCACGGTAGGTCAACGACAGGTTCCGCTGGAAGTGCCCGGCCAGCGGGGTCAACTCGACGCCGTCGGGCAACTCGTGCGCGCCCAGGTCCGACACCAGGGTGACCCCCAGCCCGGCCGCGGCGAGGGCCAGGGCCGTCGACTGCTCCCCCACCGTGTGCTGCACATCCGGCTCGAACCCGGCTTCGCGACACACCAACCGCACCGCACGCCCGAAGTGCGACCGCGGATCCGACAGGATCCACCCGCGCGCGGCCAGCTCCACCAACTCCATCGGTTCGCCGCCGAAGGTTCCCGCGGCGGCCGCGATCCACATCCGCTCGACGGCGACGGTGGTCCGCTCCAGCGTGCGGACGCGCGGCATCACGTAGTTGGAGTAGTCGATGACGAACGAGAGGTCCAATGAACCGTCGCGCACTGCGTCGAAGCCCGACTCCGGTTCCAGCTCGACCGTCCGCACCCCGAGGGCCGGGGCACGGTCGGCCAGGAGCGCGAGACCGGTCGGCAGCAGTCCGGTAGCCACCGACGCCCACACCCCGACATGCAGGGTGGCCGTGGAACCGCCGCGCAGAGATTCGATAGCGTTGCCCGCGCTCTCGACGGCGTCGAGGATGTCTTCGGAGTGGTCGGCCAGCACCCGTCCCGCTTCGGTGAGCACGATCCGCCGACCGTGCCGCTGAAAGAGCGGGGTCTGCGCTTCGCGCTCCAGCTGCGCGAGCTGCTGCGAGACGGCAGACGCGGAGTAGTGGAGAGCATCGGCCACCGCTGTCACTGTGCCGCGATGTCGAAGCTCCCGAAGCAGTTTGAGGCGGTGCAGCGAGACCTCCATTCATCCGAGGTTACTGAACGTTCCTGTGCGCGAAGTCCACATGGACGGGATGCGCGGGCCGCTCCGATCATGGGGGTGCGGGCAGATTCACCCGGAATCAGGCTTACACCGCACCCGCCGTAGCCGACTGTGAGGAGGCGAGGAACATGACGCTCACCCCGATGGATCCCACTGCCCTGGACCCTTCTGCCCTGGAATCGCTCCCCGTCCCCGACCAGCCGACCCCGAGCCGTCATCGCCCACCGTATCTGCGGATCGAGTGGGTCGACGAGGTCACCGGCGCCGTCGGCTACCTGGTGGTCGACTCGCTGGTGCAGGGGATGGCGACCGGCGGCACCCGGATGCGCGCCGGCTGCACGATCGACGAGGTCGCCGATCTCGCACGCGGCATGTCGAACAAGACCGCAGCCTTCGACCTCCCCGTCGGCGGCGCGAAAGGCGGCATCGACTTCGACCCGAAGGATCCCCGCGCGCTCGACGTCCTCACCCGCTACTGCGAAGCGATGAGCCCGTTCCTCGATCAGCACTGGGTCACCGCCGAAGACCTCGGGGTCTCTCAGGAGACCATCGACACCGTCTTCGAGCGCCTCGGCATGAGGCAGTCCTACCACGCGGCCATCGAGAGGTCGCCCGATCCGACAGCAACCGCCGACCGAGTGATGGCCGGTCTGCACGCCCATGCTCCCGGCGGCCTGCTCGGCGACGTCATCGGCGGCTACGGCGTCGCGCAGGCCTGCTTGGCGGCCACGCGTGTCAACGGTAAGTCGGTCACCGAGACCAGCGTCGCCGTCCAAGGCGTCGGCACGATGGGCGGCGGCGCCGCGTTCTACCTGCACGAGGCGGGGATGCGAGTGGTCGCGCTGGCCGACGCCGTCGGCACCCTGTACGACGCCGACGGCCTGGACGTGCCGCTCCTGCTGGCGTCCCGGAATCGGTACGGCGAGATCGACCGAGCGGTGGTGCCGGCGCGCGTCGCGCAGTTGTCGCGGGACGCCGTCATCGGCACCCGCTGCGACATCCTCGTTCCGGCGGCCGTCTCGTACGCGATCACCGCGACCAATGCGGCCGACGTGGAGGCCGACCTGATCGTCGAAGCGGCCAACGCACCGACCACCGTCGACGCCGAACTCGACCTCACCGCGCGCGGGATCGCGGTGATCCCGGACTTCATCGCGAACGCCGGGGCGGTCGCCTGGGCGTGGTGGCTGCTCCTCGAGTACGTCGGCGACGACTATCGCGACTCCTTCCGCACGCTCGGTGCGCAGATGGACGCGAAGGTCTCGTCGCTGCTGCGCGACTGGCAACCGTCGTCGGGCCCGATCCGCTGGGCCGCCGACGTCTCGTCGACCGCGCGCACCCCGGCACCGCTGGTGATCCCGTAGGCGGAGCGAGGCCACCGCGAGGATGAAATAAGATTCAACGCATGGCTTCTGACCTGCCGATCGGCACTCTCCTGGACTCTTCGACTCCCGCTTCGCTCAATCCCGCGCGACTCAATCGGCACACGTTCTGGTGCGGCCAGAGCGGCTCGGGCAAGACGTACTCGCTGGGCGTCCTGCTGGAGCAGGTGCTGCTGCACACCCGCTTGCCGATCGTGGTGCTCGACCCGAACTCCGACTTCGTCCGGATCGGCGAACTCCGCGACGACGTCCCGGAGACAGAAGCCGCGGAGCTCGCGAAACGCAACATCCGGGTCTTGCACTCGGCGGCGGGTCAGGGGCAACAACTCAAGGTCAAGTTCCTCGGGCTCGACGTCCGCTCGCGCGCGGCACTGCTTCAGCTGGATCCGATTCTCGACAAACGCGAGTACAACACCCTGCTGCGCACCGAGAGCGCCGGGGTCACCGAGTTGGAAGGGCAGTCGCTGATCGACTGGCTGCGCGCCAGCGGCGATCCCGACTTGCGCGACATCTCCCTGCGAATCGAGAACCTCGGCGTCACCGAGTGGGACATGTGGGCGTACGGCGACGAACCGGTCACCGCCGTCGTCGACGAGCAGGCCGACGCCACCGTCGTCGACCTCGGCTCGTTCGGCGCCAAGGAGCAGATGCAGACGGCCGCGCTCGCCGTCCTCGAGCACCTGTGGAACAACCGGCACGAGCGCGTCGGCCGCCTGGTGGTGCTCGACGAGGCCCATAACCTGTGTTCGCCGGAGCCCTCGTCCCCGCTCGAGGAACTGCTCACCGAACGCATCGTCCAGATTGCTGCCGAAGGCCGCAAGTACGGGATCTGGCTGCTGCTGTCGACGCAGCGGCCGTCAAAGGTGCACCCCAACGCGCTGTCCCAGTGCGACAACCTCGCGCTGATGCGGATGAGCTCGGCCAACGACCTCGCCGAGCTGGGCTTGACGTTCGGCTACGCACCGGCCGAGCTGCTGGACCGCGCCATGGGATTCAAGCAGGGGCAGGCCCTGTTCGCCGGCGGCTTCGCACCCGAACCCCAGGTGATCCAGGTCGGCAAGCGGCTCACCGAGGAGGGCGGCTCCGACGTCGCGGTGCCGCTGCGCTGACCGCGCCGAGGATGTCCTTCGGCTGCATCGGCGGGTACCGCAACGAGAGCGCCGCCGCCAGGGTGAAGTAGCTGCGCAGCACGCGGAAGCAAAGGTACGCCGGCACATATTTGACGGCACTCGGCCGGATGGCCAGACACACGCAGACGGTCACCACCATCGGCATGCCGAGCACGGTCGCGACCACCGGCTGCCAGGCCATCCCGAGGAACGTCATGTGAAATCCGACCTCCGCGATCACCGCGAACAGCAGCAGCGGGGCCAGCATGGCGCGACGGGCGGCGTTGACCAGTTGGAACGGAAGGACGAAGGTGCCGGTCATCGATCGGCGGTCGAGAAGGGTCGACCGGTTGTGCGCGGTGATGTGGTAGATGCTGCGGAACCAGCGCGTTCGCTGCTCTCGCAGATGCGCGTACGACAGCGGTGTCTCGCTGTAGTAAACCGCAGTCGGGTCGGCGACGGTGTGATAACCGGCTGAATCGAGCCGGAGGCAGATGTCGGTGTCTTCGCCGTTCATTCCCTGCACCATCGGACCGACCTCCCTCAGTGCACTGTGGCGGTAGACGGTGAACATCCCGGGCACACCGAGGACGCCTTGGTACCCGTTGAGCGACATCTGGAAGAAGCCGTGGCGCAGAAACACCTCCACGAGGCGCACCTTGTCGATCCACGTCTTCTCCTCGGCCGGGAGCGGCATCCCGCCGACCGACCCCACCCGCGGATTCACGAAATGCCGCATGGCGTTCTGCAGACAGTCCGGACCGATGACGGTGTCGGCATCGATGCGCACGATGAAGTCTTCGGTGATCTGGGCGATGCCCATGTTTAGAGCGATCGCCTTGCCCGGGGTCGGACACTGCAGCACCACACCGGTGATGTTCTCGCATGCTGCGATGGCGGACTCAGCCACCGGCGTCGTCTCGTCCGACGACGCGTTGTCGATCACGTACAGGTGGATGGCACCGCTGTAAGTCTGGGCGGCACGGTCGACGGAGGCAATGGTGTCACCGATGTCGTGTGCTTCGTTGTGAGCCGGCACGATCACCGCGATGCGCGGGGAGAACGTGACTCCCTTCATCTTGCGGAGTCGACGCAGTCCGAAGCCCGCGGTGAGGCACGCCAGCAACTGCTGCACCAGAAAAACTCCGGGACCGATGCCGCCCAGGATCGCGACCTGTTGGAGCGCGTCCACCTGACTGCCGAACACCCACAGCGCGACAGCCGCACCCACGATGGCGAAGACGAGGGAGAATGACAGTATCAGGTACGCCGAGATCGGGGTGTACGGACGCAGAGGCGGCGCGCCTTCGGCCGGGAGCTGCGCCTGCCTCATCACCGTGTGAGGAAAGATCGCGAGCGCTGCCAGGCCGGAGATCATCTGCAGCCCGAAGGTCGGGATGGTCATCACACCGAGGGCGTGCAACAGCCACCCGAAGGCGTCGAGGACCAGGCAGAACACGGCGAACTTGCCGATCAAGGCACCGCCGATGAACAGCCGCCGCCACCCGTTGCTGTACGCGAATCCGGCGTAGGTGACGAAGAAGAGCACCAGGAACAGCCGCGTCGGGACGGCGGCGTCGCCCCGATCGGCGGCGAACAGCACAATGTCGCCCGGACCGGCAGCCATCCCGGTGTGCTCGCCGATGGTGCGCATCAGCATGGCGATGATGCACAACCCCGCGAAGACCACGAAGAAGCCGTTGGTCCCCGACGACGGCCGGTCGACCGCGTAATCGACCGGCGCGCTGTCGACCGACCGGAAGTAGTCGGCGACAGCCGGGGGTTCCGACGGGTTCGGCGCTTTCGACATCTCCGCTGATCCAGCGCTAAGGTCCGTCGGCGACCGGTGCCCCGGTCGCGTTCAGCGCGATGCTGCCGTGCTCGGTGATGATCTGTGCGGACTCGGTTCCGAACGCGGGCAGCACCGCGACGGTTCCGGATCCCACCGGTTGAATCACCAGGCCGCGCACCGCGTTGTCGGTCGTCCCGGTCGACACCAGAATCCCGTCGCCGAGAGCACTCACGTCCACGGCGGGCGGAGCGTGCGAGACCAGCCGATCGTCGGTGACGGCGATCGGCGTCGCCACCCCGTTGCTGGTTCCGATCTGCACGAATCCCTTTCCGGTTGGCGGAGGCGAACCCCACACGAACTCCGGCACCACGCCGTCGGCGGTGAACCGGGATATCGTCGCCACCGAGGCGCCCAGCAGCGTGGCGAGGTCGGCGTCGCCGGGCGCGGTCACGTAGACGGCGAACCCGGGCGCCAGAACCTTCGGCAACGAGACCAACCCGTCACCGGGATCGTCGCTCAGCAGCAGTACCGAACCCGGGGCGACAGCCATCGAGTACTTGGTCTCCCTGACATCGCAGCCGCCGAGATTGCGATCACGCTGCACCGTGAAGGTCAGCGTGTTGTCGACACGTGCCATCCCCGCCGGGAGCGGGATCACCGGCGGCGGCCCGTCCCCGAGCCGCCTGCTGTCAATCAGCCGGCCGTTGAGCGAGGTGTTGACGATCCAGGTCAGGTCATCGGGTCCGGCGGGCAGCGTCCACGCGACGCGCACTGCTCGGGGCAGACGCCCGTCAGGCAGATCCGCCAAACCGTACGACACTCGCCAAGTGTGATTCTCGGTGATCGAGACCGTCGATTGATCGATGCCCAAGTCCGCCAACGCGACGTCATCGCCCGATGCCCGCGACGCGGGGACCCTGCGGGGATCTTCTCCGGTGCCGTCGGCGGCGGTGATCATGGTCCCGGTGATCAGCCGGACTGCTTCTCCCGCCGAGGTACTGCGCACCGCCAGCACCGGCGTACCGGTCGCCGTGCCCACGGCGACCGGGTCTGCGGATTCGGCGTGCCACCCCAGCTTTGCGAGCGCCTCGTCCGGCCCGACGAGCACCACGTTCTGCGGGTTGTCGACCGGCATCTCCTCGGTGAACGACACCCGGTGACCCGCCTGCGTGAGTCCGATCCCCAGTTGCCCGGCGACCGAACGCCATGGGTCGCCGGAGTCGGGCACTACCACGGTGAGCTCGCGGTCCCACGACGAGACCAGGTCGCGGACGGTGTGCACCGGTTGATCGAGCGCCGCTTCCACCATCGTGTCGGGTGCGATGTGCACTCCGGCCCCGATGGAGTGCTCGTCGGTACAGGTCTCGTGGTGGAGAGCTCCGTCGATCCGAATCTGTACGCGCACCGAGCCGTCGTCGGCGGCCCCTGCGGGGATGCCCACCAGTTGGTCGAGGTCGTTGTCGCCGTGCGGCAACTGGCTCCGATAGACCTGGTCGCCGTCGATGACGACGGCCAGGAAGGCGGTGCTGTCGTCGGCGACCTGCGTATCTCCTCGAAGGCGGAGACGGGTGTCCGACCGCCCCGAGTCGACGGGCACACGGACTACGAACGACGACGCCGAGATGTCGTCGTTCAGCCAGAGACCGTCCGGAAATCCCAAACCGTCGACGGTCTTCGTGAAATGACGATCGGACGGCACATGAAGGCTGTCGTCGTCCGCGGCTCGCGTGAACCACGAGGGACGCGCCACCACCAGGACCAACAGCAGAACCATGGCGATCCCAAGAATCCACCACGCGAATCTGGGTACGGTGTGTCCGCGTTCGCCTGGGTGGTAGTCCGGCGACGCGTCCGACCGCTCCTCCTCGCTCATTCCAGCACCTCCTCCGGCACGGCCGCGCGGTCCCGATTCCAGTACGACTCGGCGGGCACCTTCGCCGGATCCACCCGATGTGCGTAGTCGCGCGCCATCTCGATTTCCGCGACGAGGAGGTTCGACTGCAGCAGGATCGGATCCAGGCCGAGGTCGAGAAAGCGGTCATTGCGAGCGGAGAGGTCGTTGACTTCGGCTTCACGCCGCGGATTCCACAACTGGGACACCTGTGCTCCGGTGAGTCCGGCAACGATGTCAGCCAAAGCCGCGACCTGATGGGTCTCGGTGATCTGATTCATCACCCGTACCCGGCCGCGCACCTCATCACCGGATTCGACGGCCAGCTGCACGCAGCGGACGGTGTCGTTGATGTTGATGAACGCCCGGGTCTGTCCGCCGGTCCCGTGCACGGTCAGCGGCAGTCCCGCCGCCGCTTCGACGAGGAAGCGATTGAGCACCGTGCCGTAGTCGCCGTCGTAGTCGAAACGGTTGATCAGCAACGGATCGACCGCGGTCTCCGCAGTCTGGGTCCCCCACACGATGCCCTGATGGAGATCGGTGATCCGGACGTCGTCGTTGGCCGCGTAGAACTGAAACAGCAGCTGGTCTAGCGATTTCGTCAGATGGTAGATGCTGCCCGGTTGGGTGGGATAGAGGATCTCGCGATGCCGGACGTCACCGTTGCGGTCTGGATAGCTCACCGTCAGGTAGCCCTCGGGGAGGTCGACCGGGACGGATTCGTACCCGTAGACCCCCATGGTGCCCAGGTGCACGATGTGCGTGTCAAGGCCCAGCTGGGTCACTGCCGCCAACAGATTGTGTGTCGCGTTGACGTTGTTGTTCATCGTGTATCGCTTGTGCGCAGGCGATTTCATCGAGTACGGCGCCGCCCGCTGCTCGGCGAAATGGACCACCGCGTCGGGCCGCACGTCGTCGAGAAGCGCCACCAGGCGGTCGTACTCGTTCGCCACGTCGACCTGCTCGAAGCCGATGCGCCGACCAGTCCGCTCGAGCCACGTCGTGAGGCGAGTCGGCAGCTCAGCGATCGGGGTGAGTGACAAGACTCCGAGCTCGTCGTCGATCTCGCGACGCACCAGGCTGTCGACGATCACGACCTCGTGCCCGACCGCCGACAGGTGCAGACTGCTCGGCCAACCGCAGAAGCCGTCTCCGCCCAGAACCATGATCCGCATGTGCACTCCCCTGAATAGTGGTCATCGAAGTGTGCAATGGATCTCACTTCGACGAATCGCCCAAGCCGGGTGATATCCACCAGCGAAGGTCGGGGCTCGGCGGGAAAGTGAGAGGCGTGCGAGTTGCTCGCGCTGCCGTCGCGACGCCCGTGTGCGGTGCCCTCCGATCAACGCTGCGAGGTCTGTCGATGTCGGTCCTACACAGCGTCCTGATCCCCGAGAACCAGCGCCGGTCGCTCGACGAGCTCCGAGACCGTCTCGACCTGTCGAGTGGCGATTCGAAGGCGAAACAGTCTGCGTACTGGATCATGCTGGTGCTCTCGGCAGTCATCGCCATCTCTGGCGTCATCGGCGACTCGACCGCCACGGTCATCGGAGCCATGATCGTCGCTCCGCTGTCAATCCCGATTCTCGGTGTCGCGCTGGGTGTCACCACTGGACGGCGCAGCGTGATCGTTCGAAGCACCGTGCTTCTGATCGCCGGCGTCCTGCTGGTCGTGACGCTCGGATTCCTTTTCGCCCAATTGCTTCCCAACCCGAGCAACGTGCTCACCAACTCGCAGGTCGCCGGGCGGACCTCACCCAAGCTGATGGACCTGACCGCGGCTCTCGCCACCGGGGTGGTCGCAGCGGTCGCCATGACCCGTCGTGACGTCAGTGATGTGCTGCCCGGCGTCGCGGTAGCCATCTCGCTGGTTCCACCTCTCGGTGTCGTCGGTGTCTGTCTGGGTTCGGACTCTCCGGGTCTTGCCGTCGGCGCCCTGATCTTGTTCGGATCCAACGTGGTCGCGCTGATCCTGACCGCGATGACCGTCTTCACCCTCGCCGGCTACCCGGGCGAGTCACCAGCCCCAGCCGGGCAGAAACACCGCCGGACGTACACGCTGCTCGCCGCCGCGCTCATCGCGGTGGCCGTTCCCATGTCCGTAAACTCGCTCAACACCCTGTGGGCGCACCAGATATCCGACGCCACTCGGGCGTGGCTGGGCACCGGCGGGCAGGTGCAGGACGTCACTTTGCAGAGCAGCACCGCAACCATCACCGTGCTGGGTCCGGCCGTCCTGCCGCCGACCGACGACCTTCAGCGTTCCGTCGACTCCCTGGTGCCGTGGCACCCCCGGGTGGTGGTGGTTCACGTCGTCGGGGGCCGCACAGAGGTCGAGCGTTGACAACACCCTCAGGTGACGCTGCCGATCCCCTTCCCGATCAGCACCACGCCGATCACCAGGATGAGCACCGCCATCACCGTCTTGTTGTTGTCGTCTAGCCACGCTTTCAGCTGGGCGAGGGGATCGCGCAGACGCTGCTCGGCCAGCTGATAAGCCACCACCGGCACTGCGACGGTCGAGCTCGCGAGAGCGCCGAAGACGACGATCGTCACCGCGGTGCCGCCCGTGCTCATCGCAGCCGTGCCGATCTGCATGCCCGCCGCGATACACAGCATCAGATTCTTGGGATTTATCGCCGCGAGAGCGAATCCGATTCCGGCACCCGTCAACGGCGTCATCTCGTCGATCGCCGCCATCCACTTGGGTGTCGACTGCGGCCCCGAGCGGACACGCCACTCTCGCACGCCTTCGACGAGCAGCAGCACGCCCAAACCCAACTTGACCCAGCCGGCTGTCGTCCCCGAACTCCCGGACGACGATCCCAGCACGGTGAACAAGGTCGTCGCCGCCAGCACGCCGACCACCCATCCGGCCGCGAAGCCGAGGCCGGTGGTCCGGGCGCGGCGGCCGAGGAGCATGAGGATCGCCGCGATGATCGGAATCGGCGAAATCGCGATACCCAAGGCCATCGGCAACAGATCGCCGATCACTGCGCCCATGCCGGCTCCCCGAGTTCAGGGAGCCGGCAGGGAACGTCAGCGTCGACGGGGATTGCTATCGCGCGTCCCATGTCGCGAGAGACCAGATCACGAGCAGGTTGATAGCGATCAGCAGGATCGACCACCAGGGGTAGTACGGAAGCCACAGGAAGTTCGCGATGATCGCCAGCGAGGCGACGACAATCGCGGTAGCCCGTGCCCACACCGCGCCGGAGAACAGGCCGAGCGCAACGATCATGCCGAGGATGCCGACGATGATGTGGATCCAACCCCACGTGGTCAGGTCGAACTCGTAAGTGTATTGCGGACCGGCAACGATCAGCTCGTCATTGGCGACGGCCGAGATGCCTTGGGCCAAACCGAGGAGACCGGCTACGAACAACAGGGCCGCCACGGCGATGGTGGTCCCGCCTGCGAACCCTTGCTTGAACGAACCGGATTCAATGTTTCCCGGGGAAGACATGGGCAGAATTCCAATCTGTTGTCACGAACTGTGCTCACTCATCATCGAGGCGTCGCTCAGCGCACCGCATCACCCGGCGCGGATGAAATCGATCGGTCAAGGGCGGACGATCTCGAACGCCGAGTCGAACGGCTCGCAAAGATCGAACAGCGTCGGATCAGCGAACACTGCGTGATTGACCAGTTCCACGCCCCACCGGTAGTCGCCAGTGTCGTAGGCCGCGCCTTCCGGGAACAACGCGTCCGCCGGGACGTCGGAGATGTGCACGAATTCCATCGTGGTCTCACACCAACCGCAATTCGCGGGCACGGGAGATCGCCTCGCGACGGCCTCGCACACCCAGCTTCTGGTAGATCGACCGCTGATGTGTCTTGACCGTGTTCACCGAGATGTACAGGTCGCGGGCAATCTCCGCTACGGTGCCGGGACTCAACAAATGGTGAAGAACATCCATCTCACGAGCGCTCAGCGGCATGACCACGCACCCATCACCGCCGCGCATGGTCCCGCTCAACACCGGGATCCGATCAAGCAGGTCGAGCGCGAAGGGACCGTGCTCAGCTCTGTCCGCCACGCGTTCGGCCAGCAGCTCCCGCAGCGCGTCACCTCGATCGAGGAACGGCTTCCGGAACCCGAGATCGACGGCTTCGGCGAGCGCGAGGTCCAACGACTCTCCGCGTTCGGTTCTGAGCCGTCTCTCGTCGGCCGCTTGGTCGAGCAACCGGCCGATCCGGCCGCGGACCGCACGCCCCCGGACGGCCTCGCTCTGTTCGAGCGAACTTCGACCGTCCAGGACCTCCGTGCGCACGCGCGAAGCCGTCTCAACGATGTGTTGCGGGACAGCGTGTACCTGGGCGAGGTCGACGGCCCGCTCCGCAGCCTCGGCCGCTTCGGCGACAGCTCGGCGCGCCATCATGAGTTGAGCGCGATGAACCACCAGGACCACGGTGGTGTGCGGTTCACGGACCGCGCCCTCGGCATGCCGGAGCCACCGATCCGCGTCGCCAAGTTCGTCCCGGTCGATCGCAACACCCACGAGCGCCAAGTAGGCGGCTGAAGCCTGCACTGCGTCTGAGCAATGCATCTCCTCGAGTTCGGCAATGGTGCGGGTCGCCAGTCTCTCGGCTTCCGAGAGGTGGCCGTCCTGCCATTCGAGATAGGCCAGATTCGCCCGGGCGCTCAACACCGGCAACGAGGTCCGCGCGTGATCGTCCCGTGCGGCAGCCTCCATCAAGTGCTGCCGAGCGCAGTCCCTCTCGCCGATCCACAGCTCAGAGGTTCCGATGTTGCCGACCAAGACACGTCGGATCAGATCCCAATCCGTTAGACCGAGCCCGGATAACACATCGACGTCGAGGCAGACCCGCCGGAACCCGTCCAAGACCGCATCGAGGTCGCCGAGCAGGCGGCGTAGCCCGAACTCGATCAGGTCGAGCAAGAACTCGTATCGGCGCCGACGGCGTCCCTCGATGAGGCAGGTGCGTTGGCGGGCAGCGTCGATGAGTTCATTGATGCCGTCTACCCTCCCTGTCATCGCGACCGCGATCGCCAATCCGATCGCCAATCCGGGATGTGTGAGCAGGTGCTGCCGAGGGACGCTCCGCAACGTCTCGATCAACCAGTCGGGCGGACGATTCATTGTCCAGGCCAAGACATGGGTCCCGACGAGTTCGGCCGATGCTTGCCATTCTCCGGCTGCCAGTGAATGCTCCAGGGCCTTCATCGGGAGATCCTGGTCGCGGTACCACCGTGCTGCCGCACGATGTGCTCTGCGCAGGTCCTTCGCGTTGTTGATGCGGGACCGAAGAAGGTCGAGGAGCAACGGGTGAATCCGATACTGCCCCGGATGATTCACCACTTCGGTGACGAAGACGTTGAGTCGCGCCAGATCGGTGAACAGTGAGGAACTGTCGCCGCCGCCGAGTGCGGTCGCCAATTCCGGGCACAGCTGATCGACCACGCAGATCCGGGAGAGGAAATCCTGCCACGCGGAGGGCAGGGTCGAGAAGACCTCGCGCATCAGGTAGTCGGCGATATACCCTTCCCGTCCCGAGAGCTCGGCGATGTAACGGTGTGGATCGTTCGCGCTCCGCAGACCCAGCGACGCCAACCGCAGACCTGCCGCCCAGCCCTCGGTCTTGGCCACCAGTGCGTCGACCTGCTCGGAGCCGATGCCCAACGATCGCGCGTCCAGCAGTACCGCAGCATCGGCCCGATCGAAGCGAAGCTCGGCCACCCGGATTTCAATCAACGTCTCGGACAAGCGCATCCGATGCAGTGGCCACGGCGGGTCGTGTCGGGTGAGGGCAACAACCGTCGTGCCGTCGGGCAGCGACCGGCACAGTTCCAGCAGCTGCGCGACGGCCGGCAACCCCGCCACCTCATGCAGGTCGTCGAGGACGACGATCGACTGCGGTGCATGCTCGGCGAACCAGTCAGCGAGGCGCGTCGGAATCTCGGCAGGCGAGATTCGATCGAACGCCACCATCTCGTCCAACTCGGTGCGACTCGCGGCGGTGTGCGCGACCTGCCCGACCGCCGAAATGATCCTCGACCACAGTCCGGCGGTATCGACTCCGACCCCTCCCATGTCGGCCCAGACCGTCCGCGAGTACGCCCGAGCGCGGAGCCACGACGCGACGGTCACCGATTTCCCGTAGCCGGCAGGTGCGCAGACCAGTACCAGCGGCCGTCCGACCGCGGCATCGAGAATTTCGTAGACCGCCGCGCGCGGCACAACGCCGATCGGAGACTGACATGTCGGGTCGGGCCGCACACCGTGCTCGGCGGAATCATCTCGCCGGATCGCAGGCCCGGCTGCGTCGAGGAGCACCATGGATGAATTCTTTCGGCTGTGAACGTGAATCGCGGCCAGATATCACCCGCGGGGTGTGAGGCGGACGGACCGACTGTGTCGGAGAGTGAATTCCGAGACCGGCCGGCTGGGAGGTGCGATGACCGAGGTCTATCGATTCCAGGTCGAGGGCCGGCTCAGCGCCGACCTCCTCACCACTTTTCAACCGTTGCAGAGCACAGACCGCGCAGGGAGCACCGTGTTCTGGTGCGCCTTCGTCGACCGTGCACAGTTGTTCGGCGCCATTGCCCGATGCGAACTTCTGGGGTTGGCGCTGGTGAGTCTGACACGCACGGGCTTCGATGCCATCCGATAGCTCCCGGGACTGCCCCGTCGCACCATGACCACCGTGATCTGGCAGATCCTGCCCATCCTGCTGAGCGTCATGTCCAGCCCGATCGCCCTGCTCGCGGTCCTGGCGATGATGTCGTCCTCCCGGCCGCGCGCCAACTGCATCGCCTACGCCAAGGGTTGGGTCACCGCGACTGCAGCAGCCCTCGCACTCACGCTCGTGCTGCTGAGCTTCACCGGAATCACTGACGCCTACAGTTCCCCCGTCGGACTCCGCATCGTGCATGCCGTCCTGGCCATCGGCCTATTCGGCGGTTCGTGGTGGTCGTACCGAAAAGCCCAGGCGGCAATGCAACGTGTGGCCGCGGCGCTACCGGTGGTGGTTCCGATCCTCATGGTCTGGTCGGGGGACGCGAGCCAAACCGTAGAGATTCGTCGGATCCGGGACTGGACGCTGCATCACAATGGTTTCGTCAGGGCAGGATTGCTGGCACTGGTCGGCTTCCTCCAACTGACCCGTGCCCGCGAAGGATGGTTGCTGTGACCCAGCGAGCCCAACAACTGCGCATCTACCTGCGCCGGTTCGGATCGCGCAAGACCGTACCGGCCGATCTGCGGGCCGGGGTGGTATTGGGCGCCGAGAGTGTTCCCGACGGTCTGGCGGCCGGTGTTCTCGCCGGCGTCAATCCCCTGGCCGGTCTCAATGCCTACCTCGTCGGAACCGTCGTCGGTGCGCTGACCACGGGGTCGGTGTACATGACGGTCCAAGCCACCGGGGCGATGGCCGTGATCATCGCCGATGTCCCGGCCGTGCACGGGGAGGGATCGGAACGAGTGCTCGCGACGCTCGGTCTGATGACCGGCGCGGTGATGCTGTTTCTCGGTCTCGCGCGGCTCGGTAGCCTGGTCCGCTACATTCCGACGGCGGTGCTGATCGGGTTCGCCAATGCCGTCGCCATCAACATCGTGCTCGGACAGTTGTCGAACCTCACCGGCTACGCCTCCGACAGTGCCAATCGCGTAACCCGGGCCGTCGACACGGCGTTGCACTTCTGGCTGTTCAGTTGGCCGTCCGTGCTGGTCGGCGCCACCACAATCACCCTGATCCTGGTCCTGGAGCGATTCGGCCTCGGCCCGTTGAGCCTGGTGTGCGCGGTGATCGCCGGCTCGGCCCTCGTCCAAGCCCTGCCGAACGACTCGGTGACGCTCCTGCGCGATTCAGTGGCGGTCGGACGGTCGCTGCCGATCCCGGTCGTCCCGTCGTTGGCATCGATGCCAGAACTAGTCGTCGCGGCGTTGTCACTGGCTCTTGTCGGCCTCGTCCAGGGTGCGGGCATCAGCGGCTCGATTCCGAATCCAGACGGACGCTACCCCGATGCCTCTGCCGACTTCCGCGGTCAGGGCATCGCGAACGTGGCCTCGGGCCTGTTTCAGGGAGTACCGGTCGGCGGCTCGATGTCGGGCACTGCACTCGCGCGGGCCGCTGGGGCCCGGAGCGCGCTCACCAATCTGGTCGCCGGGGTCGTCATGGTTGTCGTGATCCTCGCATGCGGTCCGCTGATCGGCTACGTGGCGATGCCGGCGATCGCGGGTCTGCTGATTCTGGTCGGCATCCGCACCGTGAAGCCCGATCAGATCGCCCTGGCACTGCGTACCGGCCCCATTCAGATCGCCGTGTTCGTGGTCACCTTCGTCCTCTCCCTCATCATTCCCCTGCAGTACGCGGTGCTCGCCGGCGTCGGGATGTCTGTGATTCTGCACGTCGCGCGCCAGGCCAATCGCATCCGTATCGTGCAGTGGACATTCGACGACTCCTCCACCCGGCCCGTCGAGGAACCGCCGCCCGCCACCGTCGATGCGGGCGAAACCCTCATCCTCACCGCATACGGTGCCCTCTTCTTCGCGTCGGCCCAGTCGTTCCGCGAACAGTTACCCGCGCCCGCCGACGACGCGACTGACGCGACCGTCGTGCTCCGTCTGCGTGGGACCGAGGAACTCGGGGTCACCTTCTTGAGCATGCTGGGAAACTACCGCGACGAACTCGCACGCGCGGGTGCGACATTGATGCTCAGCGGTGTCGACGAGAACTTGGCCTCACAGCTGGAAGTGACCGGCGTTCTCGCCCGGCTCGGTCGTGAGAACGTCTTCCCGGCCCGCACGCGGTTCGGCGACTCCGTATGGGACGCCCTCGCGGCGATCGACAAACGGCGTAAGCGGCCCTAGTCTCGCGCGTCGAAGGTGTCCAGCGCGTCTCGATTGCCGCTGAACACCCGATCGTCATCTCCCAGCATTCCCAGTTCCCGCATCCGCGACCGGGTACCGCGGCGCAGTCTGCTGAACGAGACGTCGACGTCGTTATCGACCAACCAGGTCCGCAAGGTCTCGAACGACTCCGCCGCCGTCACATCGACGTCCGTCACCGCCTCCATGTCGATAACGACGTGGCGTACAGGCTCGCCCGCGGTGCTGACGGCAGTCCTGACCGCCTGTCCGAAGACATCGGCGTTGGCGAAGAACATCGGTGCGGCCAGACGGATCACAATGACGCCGGGTGCCGTGGTCCTCGCGGAATCGGCCGTGAGTCGGTCCGTCTCCGGCCGGTAGTCGTCTGCTCCCGGTCGCAGGACGTCGATGGCAGGCGCAGCCGCACGTCGAGCCAGGTTCACCAGTGCCAGCACAAAAGCGATGATGATCCCGGGAATCGAGCCCACCAGCACGGTCACTGCGAAGCACACCGCAGCGATCGCGAACTCAAACCGTTCCATCCGCCACAATTGGATGAACCTGCCGATGCCGAGCAGCGGCACCACCGCGACGCCGACGATGGCTCCGATGGCGGGTGACGGGATATCCGTCAACAGTCCCGTGCCGAACATCAGGAGCACCAGGGTGACTGCGGCCAACACCAGCGACGGCAGCTGGGTGCGCGAACCGACCTGATCCATGGCCGCCGTACGAGACGTGGACGAGCCGACGGCAAAGCCGCCGGTCAACCCGGCTGCCACATTGCCCACGCCGAACGCGGCCAGATCACGATCGGCGCTGACCTCGTATCCGTGCTTCTCTCCGTACGAGCGCGATACCAGCAGGCCTTCGACGGTTGTCACCATCGCCAGCGCCAGCGCCGACGGAACCAACGCGATCCACTCGGCCCATCCCAATTCGGGCCAGGTGAAGACCGGCGGCCCGCCCGGGACCGAGCCCAACACCGACACCCCGTGCCCATCGAGCCCGGCGACCGCAACGACGACCGTCGCCGCCACCAGAACGATGAGTGCCCACGGCACTCGCGGAAACCTGCGACGCCAGGCCAACAGGAGTAGGAGTGAAACGGCAGAGATTCCCACGGACCAACTGTTGGCATGCGAGATGCCGGTGACCAGGTCGGTCACCTTCTCGACGAACTCCCCGCCCGCTGCGAGGTGGACGCCGAGCATCTTCGCGACCTGGGAGACCAAGATGTCCAGGGCCAGGCCGCCGACGAACCCCACCAGAATCGGCTCCGACAGGAATGCCGCGATGAAGCCGAGCTTGAACACCGACATCAGCAGCAGCACCACGCCGCAGATGACCGCCTGCGCCAACGCCATCGCCATGTACTTGTCGCTGCCCGCCGCGGCGAGCCCGCCGATCGACGAGGCCACCAGCGCGGCGGCCGCCGCGTCCGGTGAGGCGACCAGCTGGCGCGAGGAGACGACCAACGCGTAGATCACCGTCGGAATGATCAACGCGTACAAGCCCGCAATCGGCGGTAGCCCCGCGATCTGCGCGTATCCGATGTTCAACGGGATCGCGATCGTGACGAGGGTGATCCCGGCCATCAGTTCCCCGGCCAGGTTCCCTGTCGAGAGACCCGGAAGGAGCTTCAGGCCGGTCAGGCGCGAAGCCACCGCCGACAGTTTCAAGGCAGCACGATGTTGAATGCCGGGTCACCTGCGGTGATCACCCGCATCAACCGCGGCAGCACTCCGTGGTCACCGGTGATCTCCAGTCCCGGGGAGGTGGTGTCGCCGCCCGCCAAAGCGAGCAGCCGGCCCTTCGTCACCGTGATCGTCGTGTCGGCCGCCGGGTCGGTGTCGATCCGGACTCGATGAACCAAGACACCGTTGCGCAGCCGCAGTCGGTGCGTCTCGTCGAGATCCGTCAGCACGACGTCGATCGACAACTCTTCGTTCCACGCCTTGGGTCCGTCGATCGAGATCGCGATCGCGTCAAAGATCTGCGCCGGAGTCAGCTGGGCCATCACCTCGCCAGAGCTGGTGTCGGTCGGCGAACCGAAGTTGCGTCCCCTCAGTTCTGTCGACCCGGACAGAAAGAAGTTCCGCCACGTACCGTTCTCGACGCTGTAGGCCAGCTGGTCGAGAGTGTCCGCGTACAGCGCCCGAGCCACCGTGTTGTCCGCGTCGACGAACACCGCGTGGTCCAACAGCGTGGCCGCCCACCGGTAGTCACCGTCGGCATAGGCAGTCCGCGCGAGCTCGACGACGCGGTCGATCCCGCCCATCGCCTCCACGTACCGCTTAGCGGCCGCCTCCGGCGGATGCGGCCACAGGCGCGCTGGATTGCCATCGAACCATCCCATGTATCGCTGGTAGATGGCCTTGACGTTGTGGCTCACCGAACCGTAGTAACCCCTCACGTACCAGGCGTTCTCCAGCGCGGGCGGCAACTGAATCGACTCCGCGATCTCCGCGCCCTGCAGACCCGAATTGATCATCCGCACCGTCTGGTCGTGCAGATACGCGTACATGTCTCGCTGGACGTTCAGGAACTCGCTGATCTCGTCGGTACCCCACGTCGGCCAGTGGTGAGGGGAAAAGATCACGTCCGAACGCGACGCGAACGAGTCGATCGCCTCGGTCAGATAGCCGGCCCACGCGTGTGGGTCACGAACCACCGCGCCGCGGAGGGTGAGCAGATTATGCAGGGTGTGGCATGCGTTCTCTGCGATGCACAACGCCCGATAGCGCGGGATGTAGATGTGCATCTCGGCCGGTGCCTCGGTCCCGGGTGCCATTTGGAACTCCAGCTCGACGCCGTCGATCGTGAGCGTCTGCCCGGTGGTGGTGATGTCGATCGTCGGCGGCACCAGGCCGGTGATCCCAACCGAAGGGTACTGCCCGAGACCCGCGCCGACGTGCCCCTTCGGCCCGCGGTCGAGGGCTGCGCCGTACATGTATCCGGCACGGCGGGCCATCGCACCACCCGCATACACGTTCTCGGCGATCGCATGCTCCAGGAAACCTTCGGGCGCAATGACCGGAACCTCACCGCTGTCGACAGCCGCCTGATCCACGACGCCGAGTGCGCCGCCGAAGTGGTCGACGTGACAGTGGGTGTATAGGACTGCCTTGACCGGCCGATCACCGCGGTGCTCGCGATACAGCGCCATCGCTGCGGCGGCAGGCTCGCGAGTAGTCAGCGTGTCGATCACGATGACGCCTTCGTCGGTCTCAACGAAGGTCATGTTCGACAGATCGAGTCCGCGCACCTGGTAGATCCCCGGCACCACCTCGAAGAGTCCCTGCATCGCGGTGAGCCGCGACTGCCTCCACAGGCTCGGGTGCACGGTGTCGGGTGCGGTCTCGGAGTCGAGGAAGCCGTAGCTGTCGACGTCCCACACCACTTTGCCGTCTTCTCCGTGGACCACGCCCGGCTCCAGCTTCGCGATGAACCCGCGCCGCGCGTCGTCGAAGTCGCGCGTGTCGTCGAAGGGCATCGTCTCCCGTGCCCGACGATTGTCGGCAATGACGAATTCACTGGCTTCGGGTTGGGTCATCTGCTCTCCTCCGATCGAGCGGCCCCGCTATTCGGTGCGCCGTTGCTTCTCCTCGATCTTCCTGTTCGACGCGCTCGGTGTCCGGCACCCCTCACACCGAACGGGCGATGCCGTTCGGCCGGAAGATTGGTGCCTTTCGAGTAGATTTTTCACATGCCCGGCTCTCTGAATTTCCTCGGCACCTCTCGATTTCGACCGCCTGTGCTACAACCCGGAAGCATGGCACGACCACGGATAGTCGCCAGATTGACCAGCGTTGTGGACTCCCATCCCACGGCCTTGATCGTCGCTCCGAGCGGCTATGGAAAGACGTCCGCCGTGGCCGAATGGGCCGCTCAACACAGCGGTCCCCTGCTCTGGGTGACGCTCGGCCGGTTCGACGCCAATGCGGCCCGCATCGACGGAATGATCGCCCAAGCCCTCCGCTCACTCGCAGAACTCCATCGCGGTACCCCCCTCGAGCTTCTCCGGCACCTCGACCCGAACTGCTCCGATCCCGCTACGGCATTCGACACCGCGTCGCAGGCGTTGGCCGAGTTGGACGAGCCGGTTCGCCTGGTGATCGACAACGCTCACATCGCGCGCGAAGCCCTCACCCTCGGTTTGCTCGGTGCCCTGATGGATGCCGAACTGCCCCAGTTGCGGGTGGTCGTGGTCGGTACCAGCTATGCCGAACTCGCACTGAGTCGACTCGCCGTAACCCGACCGCAAGCCGTGGTCCGCGCCTACGACCTCGCGTTCAACACCGATGAGATTGCCGAGTTCCTCCGTCAGCAGGGCTGCGCTCTCGATCCCGTCGTCGTCTACAACGACTCCCGCGGCTGGCCCATCGCCGTCAACCTGATCGGCGTCACCGGCGATGAGCCGACGTCCGACGTCGGTCCGTCTGCCAGCGCCATGGAGTCGTACCTGCGGGACCACGTGCTGGCATCGGTGCCACCCGACCAGGCCGAGTTCGCCTTGGCCACCTCGGTGTGCGACCAGATGACGCCGGAACTCGCCGCCTCAGTCGCCGACACCGAGAGCGCGGGCGACCTCCTCGAACGCTGCTTCCGCACCGGGATGCCCATCGACCGCTACGATTCCGACTGCGGCCCGGTGTACCAATGGCACTCGATGTTCGCACGGCTGTGTCGCCGAATCCTCCACACCACGCACCCCGCACGACTCGAGCGAGCCCGTCGAACGGCAGCGGAGGCATCCGAGGCCGATCGCCCGTTGGCCGCAGCGACGCTCTGGCTCCATGCGGGCCTGCCCGCCCAAGCCGTTCGGGTCCTCTGCTCGCGGTGGATCGGTCTGGTGGTCGGACCTCATGCCAAAGCCGTGGACGAGTTGTGCACGACGCTGCCGGCCCCCTGGAACGTCTCGTCGCAGGTGCTGGCGATTCGTGCGTGCGCGCACGAGGTTCTCGGCGAACCCGAACTCGCCCACATGCTGCACGCCCAGGCACTCGCTGCTGAGCTGCCCGGCGTTTCCCAGACAGGAGATTGTCAGAGAAAATGTCACGCCGCAATGTTGCGGCAGAACCATTCAGACTCTACCCGATTAGGTGTCGAATAGTCCAGTGCAGAATGGCGACGTCT
>NZ_JAAYXO010000010.1 GCF_012515855.1 Gordonia sp. (in: high G+C Gram-positive bacteria) | reverse complement strand
CCTGGTCGACGGGCTCGCCGGGCCCGTCGACGATGTCGTCGGCCATCCGGGCGTAGCCGTACAGTGCGAACACCGCGCGGCGATTGTCTTCGGGAAGCAGACGCGATGCCAGATAATACGTCCGACCGCCGGTGCGGGTGATCGCCTCCGCGAGCCGGTACCCGCGCTCGATGTCAGCCACGGACCAGCAACGATCCGAAGTCGCGCAGTCGCAGCGGGTCGCGCTTCCGAAGCGAGACGGCGGCCAGCGCGGCGAGCGCGAGCGCGAGCAGGGTCTCGATCGGCTTGTAGAACAGAATCGAATCGTCCGGCTGGAAGACGATCAGGTAGAAGGTGCTGACGCCGACGACCACCTGCCGTACCCACATCGGCAGGGTGAACGCGACGACCACGCACGCCACCCAGGTGTAGTACCAGGGGAGCGTCGACGGTTCGAGGAGCAGCAGGGCCAGCATCGCCCAGGACATGCCTGCCATCGCCGACCGCTCGTCGTGCCGCGATCGCCACCACAGGTACACCAGGATCGCGGCGAGCGCGACGCTCCCGATCGTGCGCGTCACTACCAGAACTTCTTGCAGGTTGAGCACGGTGAACGGCGCGGCGACGTAGGTGACGATGTGGCCGACGAACACCGGGATGGTGAACGGATTGATGATGCGGGAGGCGTAGGCGAGCCCGTTCATCCAACCGACTCCGAGGCCCAGAAGCAGGGTGAACACCCCGAACACGGCGCTCGGGATCGCCGCGGTCGCGAGGAAGACGCCGACTCGATCGCGCCAGGAGATGAGGGGCCGGTCGGGGTCGGCCTCGGCGGCCCGCGCGCGGCGCAGGTGGTCGATCCAGATCCACATGATGAACGGGATCGCGATGCCCGCGGTGATCTTCACCGAGATCGCGAGGCCCAGGACGACGAGACCGGCGACGTGGCGTCCAGTCAAGGCGAGGGCGACGCCCGCGGCGAGGAATCCCATCATCAGCAGTTCCAGGTGCGGACCGCCGACGAGGTGGATCAGCAGCATCGGGTTCAGCAGCACCAGCCACAGTCCCAGGCGACGGCTGGCGCCGAAATGGGCGGCGATGCGCGGGACTGCCCACAGGGTCAGGAGGAGTCCGGGCAGCAGGGCGATGCGGATCAGCATGACGCCTGCGAAGACGTTCTCGCCGGTCACTTCCACCACGCCGCGCAGCACCAGCATGAAGCCGGGACTGTAGGGCGAGGTGGTGGGCGCCCAGATCTGGGCCATCGAGTCGACGATCGGGCCGGGACTGTGCGCCGGCCCGTCGGTGTAGGGGTCGAAGCCCTGCTTGAGCACCCATGCCTGACCGAGATAGGCGTAGACGTCGCGGCTGAACGTCGGGATCGCGACCATCAGCGGGACGGTCCAGGCGCCGATGGTCGCCACCGTGGCGCGCAGGCTCATCCGTTCGTGATCGCGACCGATGCGCACCCAGGCGATCACCATCAGCGCGATCCCGGTCCAGAAGGCGAATCCGGAGAGCGTCTTGCCGTGCCCGTAGGTCATCGGCGCCAGCCCGAGGTCGGCCAGCGTCGAGTCGATGCGCGGCACGTCCGACAACCCGTAGCTGCCCGCGGTCACGAGCAGTGCGCCCAGGAATCCGAGGCAGGCGTCGGGGTAGCGGCGCAGGAACGTCGTCATCGAGGCCTACCTCCGTCCGGCGGCGGAGCGAAGATAGTCGTCGACCCGAGCCGCCGCCAGCGCGCCGGAGACGGCCACCGGCGGGATACCGACGCCGGGGACCGTCGCGCTGCCGCCGACGGCGAGGTTCGCGGCGCCCGGCCACACGTTGGGGGTGCGCAGCGGACCGGTCTGGGTCAGCGTGTGCGCCGCGGAGAACGGGGTGCCCGCGGGCAGCCCCTGGCGCAGCCAGGTGCGGGGATGGTCGATCCGCAGCACGTCCATCGACGACAGTCCTTCGTAACCGCGCGCGGAGAGCCCGTCGAGGACTTCGGCGACGTACGGCTCGGCGAGCTGGTCCCACGGGAGATCGGCCGAGGCGAGGTTCGGAGCGGGTGCCAGGACCGACACGGATTCCACACCGTCGACGACGAAGGTCTCGGGGTCGGTGACCGCCGGGCGGGTCATCAGGAACGAGCCGTCGGACATGATGCGGCCCGGGCGTCCGGTGATCTCGGCGAAGGTCCGGGTCCACGCCTCGCCGAAGTCGAGGGTGTGGTGCCCGGAGCGCCACTGCTCGGTGACGAGGGTCGGCAGCAAGCCGTGGACCACCACGGCGCTGGGGGAGTACGTGACGGCGCGGCGTCGTCGATGATCGCGGAGCAGTTCGGCGATCGGCTCGCGTTCGAGCGTGGCGACGACGGCGTCCGCGGCGATGCGACGCTCGCCGACCAGCACGCCCGACACAGTGCCGTCGCCTCGCTGGAGGATCCGGTCGACCCGTGCGCCGTACTCGACTCGAACGCCCGCGTCCACCAACGCGGACGCGAGGACCTCGCCGATCCGCCCCATCCCGCCGACCGGCGCGGACAGCCCGCGACCGATGTCCATGTCGGCGATGATCGCGTAGATCGCACGCGCCCGATGCGGGGGGACGCCCGCGTACAGCGCCTGAAAGGTGAAGGCGCGTTGCAGACGCGGGTCGGCAACGAAGCGGCTCACGGCACCGGTCAGACCGCCGAGGGCGCCGAGGCGCACCAGTTCGGCCGCCGCCCGGCGCGTCTCGGTCCCGGTGAGGTCGGCGATGCCGCCGTAGTTGCGGTCGATGAAGACGTCGAACTCGGCGTCGTAGATGCGGCGCAGCCACGCGAGGAGGTCGCGCGTCCCGGCCGCGGCCTCCGAGCCGAAGGCTTCGGCGACGGCGTCCGGCAGATCGGCGGCGTCGTGCGGGACGGTCAGCGTGGTGCCGTCGGCGTAGTTCATCACGTAGCTCGGTTCCACCGGCCGCAGGTCGAGTCGGTCGAGGGCCGTCCGACCGTCGACGCCCAGCACACCCAGCGTGTCGACGAGGAGTTCGGGCATGGTGAGTACTGTCGCCCCGGTGTCGAACCGGTGGCCGGCGATGGTCTCGGTTCGGATCAGCCCGCCGGGCGTCGCACCGGCTTCGAGGACGGTGACCTCGTGACCCGCGGCCCGGACGTGGGCGGCGGCCGTCAAGCCGGCCAGGCCCGCGCCGATGACGACGACGTGCCGGGATGCGCCGATCGCACTCACTCCCATGGACTCACTTCTCCCGATGGGTGATGCGCCGCGCGATCCAGGTGAGGTCGGTCCGTGCGGGCTCGGTGACCGGCAGCGCGTCGATGGCGGTCAGGGCGCGGTCGAGGCACGCGTCGATCTGCTCCTCGACGGCTGTCAGCGCACCGGAGTCGACGAGCACCTCGCGGGCGCCCGTCACCTCGAGGTCGGTCAGGTCGCGCCCGATGCTGGCGCGCAGCAGATCGCTGCCCGCGTCCGACGCCCGCTGCAGGCCCTCCGCGAGGAGCGCGGTGCGCTTGCCTTCCACCAGGTCGTCGCCCGAGGGCTTGCCGGTCTGCGCGGGATCGCCGAAGACGCCGAGGACGTCGTCGCGGAGCTGGAAGGCGACGCCGAGATCGAGGCCGATGCGATGCAGCCCCGCGAGCAGTGCATCGTCCGCGCCGGCCAGCGCCGCACCCAACTGCAGCGGGCGCGCCACCGTGTACGCGGCGGTCTTGTACTCCATCACCCGGTAGGCGGCGGTGATCGATTCGTCGCCCGACGACTCGTTGGTGATGTCGAGGAGTTGCCCGCCGAGCACCTCGGTCCGCATCTGCGACCACAGCACGCCGACCGGTCGCGGCAGCGGCCGCATGTCGGTCCAGTCCACGGGGCCGATGCCGTGCACGAGGTCGTCGGCCCACGCCAGCGCGAGGTCGCCGAGGAGAATGGCCGCAGAGACGCCGTAGTGGGCCGGATCGCCCGAGAAGCCCCGCTCGATGTGCAGCGACTCGAACCGACGGTGCGCCGTCGGACTGCCGCGGCGGGTGTCGGAGCGGTCGAGGATGTCGTCGTGGATCAGCGCGCAGGCCTGGATCAGCTCGATCGCCGCGCCGATGCGCAGCACCATGGTCTCGTCGCTCGCCTCGTCGGCGGCGTCGGGGGATCCGCACTGCCAACCGGCGTACACGAAGGTCGGACGGACGCGCTTTCCGCCGGAGAGCGCGAAGTCGGCCAGGACGTCCCCGGCGTGCGCCACGGCGGGGTAAATGGCGTCGAGAGCCGGGCGGTTGGCTTCGAAGTACTTCGCCAGCACCTCGTCGACCGCGGCGGGCACGTGCGCAATGTTGACCACGACAGGCAAGGTTACCGGTCGGCTCGGGCGGGGCGGTCGGGAGACGGGTCCGGCAACCGGGACGAGGTCCGGTGGCGGGGGACGGTTCGGGGTGGTCCGTATGATGGGCCGGGTGACCGACTCGATCTCCTCCGGCTCCGACGTCCTCGCTCGCGCGGGGCAGTCCGTCGTCGAGCGCTTGTCCGACCCGTACTCCGGACCCGTGCCCTTCTCCGTGGAATTCTTCCCGCCCCGCGACGCCGACGCCGAGGCGCGGCTGTGGCGTGCGGCCCGGACTTTCGAGCGAATGAACCCGGCCTTCGTCTCCATGACCTACGGTGCGGGCGGCACCACCCGCGACCGCACGGTGCGGATCGCGGGCGAACTGGCCACCGAGACCACCCTGCTGACGGTCGCACACCTGACCGCGGTCAATCACAGTGTCGACGAACTGCGCAGTCTGGTCGGCGCCTACGCCGACCGCGGCATCACCAACCTGCTGGCGCTCCGCGGCGATCCGCCCGGCGACCCGCTCGGCGAGTGGGTGAAGCATCCCGACGGCGTCCAGTACGCCGAGGAACTCGTCGAACTGATCCGCCAACTCGGCGACTTCCACATCGGCGTGGCGTCGTTCCCGGAAGGGCACCATCGTTCGCCGAGTCTCGCCGCCGACACCGAGAACCTGGTGCGGAAGCTGCGCGCGGGCGCCGAGTACTCGGTGACGCAGGTGTTCTTCGACGTCGAGGACTACTTCCGGCTGCGGGACCGACTCGCCGCGACCGATGCCGAACAGGCGGCCAAGCCGCTGATTCCGGGTCTGATGCCGATCACCTCGCTCGCCACGGCGCGGCGGATGACGGAACTGTCCGGCAGCAAGATTCCGCCTGCCGTGGAAGAACGGCTGGCCAAGGCGGCGGGCGACGGTCCCGAAGAGAACCGCGCCGACGTCCGCGCGGTGGGCATCGATCTGTGCACCGAGATGTCGGAGCGGCTCATCGCCGAGGGCGCCCCCTGCCTGCACTTCTGCAGTCTCAACTTCGTCAAGGCCACCAGCGAGGTGCTGGACCGGATCGGCATCGACACCCGCGGCGCACTCGCCGGGATCTGACGCGCTACTCGGGCGACCCGGCCGTCGTGGACTCGGTGTCCGCGGCGGTCTCCCCGGTCGGCTTGTCGGCGGTCGCGTCGGCCGCAGGGCGCTTGTGGAACAGCGGCTTGCGAGGCTCGCGGCCGGGGCGCGGCGAACGATCGCGCGCCTGGTAGGCGAAGTAGGCCACGGTGCCCACGATGATCGCGCAGATCAGAAACATGAAGAGCGCCCAGCTCGGAACCGCCGCGGTGGCCGGATCGGCGTACTCGGCGTCGGCCTGGAGGTCGGCGTTCTGTCCGGCGCGCGGGGTCCAGACGACCGTGCTGTCGCCGACCCGACGGCCGTTGGTCGCCACCACTTCGCCGCCGAACGTGATGGAGACGGAGAAGTAGACGCTGTCGGTCTCGATGTCCACCAGCGACGCCGATCCGCGGAACCGGACGATGTCTCCGCTGCGCGTCGACTTGAGGTTCACCGTTGCGGAGGGGTCGGGGAGTGCCGCAGCGACGATGTCGCCCAACTGCCCGAACTGGCCCGCGGAGAGGCGGTCGAACGAGAGCTCCGAACCGACCTTGCCCTCCGGCGATGGCGCAGCCTGACCATTGTTCGCTGAGGTCGGCGGCGCGGGCACCGACGGGGTGGCGCCGTCTTCGCCCGCCTCCGGGTAGTCAGTGGACCAGACCTGGCCGCTGAGGGACACCGGGATGTCGAAGGTGGGCTTCTGTGGATGCTGGTCGGGCGACGTCGCGATGATGATCGATCCCGAGAACTGATCACCGACGGTCGTCGACTTCGTCAGGCACCCGCTGAGCAGCGGGATCATCGCCAGCAGTCCAGCGAGAGCGAGCACGGGAGCGCGGCGGGTCGTAGTCACCGCCTCATGGTGCCAGAAGGGGGCCACGGACTCCGGCAACGGTGCTTCGGTGCGTCGAAGAAGATGCCTCGACGAAGCTGGGCAGAAGAGACTGGGCAGAAAAGACTGGGCAGGTCGTGTCAGTGCTGCGCGGTCGTGGTGTCCAAGGGGAGCGGTCGACCGAGGAAGGCGAAGGGGCGGGCGTCGCCGACGAAGTTGAACTGGCGGAGCACGTCCTCGAATCCCAGACGTCGATACAGGCCCCACGCCCGGTTGTCTTCTGCGGGGACTTCGGGAGTGGACAGCAGAACCTTGGCCTCGGTGCGGTCGGCGAGTAGTGCGGAGAGCAGTTGCTCTCCGACGCCGCGGCCCTGGCCTGCGGGATGCACGTGCAACTCGGTGAGCTCGAAGTAGTCGCGGAGGAACTCGCGCGCCTCGTCCGGCCGTCGACCCGCACGGAGCAGGCCGGAGTAGAGCTGTCGATGCCACCACTGGTCCGGTGCGCCGCGATACCCGTAGGCGACGCCGACGAGCGCTTCGGTGTCACTGTGCGCGAGGGGTGGGCGAACCCGCAGGCGAGAGTAGGTCGGACGCAACGCCTCGAGTCGGGAGAGGGTGGCGAACGCCCCGTACGCGGACCACCCCGGGCGAGCGATGTGGTCACGCCACAGTGGGACGCGATGGTTCTCGCTCCCGCGTGGATAGTGCATCGCGGTGATGTACGTGTGGACCGCCGGATCGAGCCACAGGTGGGAGAAGTCCGCAGGCAGCGCAGCGATTCGAATCGGTGCAGCATCCAGACGTGACGACATGGCCCCTCCTTTCGTCCAACGGTGGGGCGCCTCGTGGAGAACCCAACATCAACCATGGGAGCCTATCTGCCCTTGCTTCCGGCGAATCACTCCGGCTAAGCTTCCAGTTATCGAACTGGTGTTCGCATCGGTTCGTTAAACCCGGTGGCTCGGCGATGGGGAAGACATCGCCGGGTCATTGGTGTTCTTCTGGTCGGAGGGTCCGGCTCGCCTGGGCGGCCGACGGGAATTGTCGTACCCCTCTGCGATGGTGATGCCATCAGTTCGGATGAGCCGAGCGAGCACGGAGGAATGAGACATGACGAGATCAGCGGGAGCGGCCGGTCGGCGGTCTGCCGAGTTGCGCCTCGCGATGGCCCGGCCGGCGGTCGGCAATGCGCGTGCCGCGGCGGTCGATCCTCACGTGGTGCAACGCAGTCGAGATCTCTTGGATCGGGCCGAGGTGCTGTTCGATCAAGCGGCCTCCGTCGAGGACGACGGCACCGAACGCTTTCGGCTGTTCTACTTGGCGGCCATTCGCGCCTCTGGCGCGATTCTGGAGGTCTACGAGCCGACCGGGAAGGTTCGTCGTCGGCGTGGCGCGACGGACGCCTGGAGTCGAATCAAGGCTCGGGCGCCGGAGTGTGCGGAACTCGCCGACTACTTCGGCGGCCTGTCGAACATGCGGTCCCGCGTGGAGGCCGGCCTGGTCAAATCCGTTGACCCGACGTTCTGTGCTCGTGTCGAACGGCGTGCCGTGGAGTTTCTGGATGTCGCCGATGCGACTCTGCTGTCGTACGAGCAGGGTAAATTGACACCGGGCAAGGCGGCTGCCCGCAGCACCGTTGCGTGACGGCGAACTCAACCCGGACGCAATAGTGGTCGTAGCGGCGATTGCCTCGTATCATGTGTGTATACGGACAGGATTGCCGACATTCTGCCCATGAGCCAGTAAGGGAGGAGCGGTGCCGCTTTCCGAGCACGAGCAGCGCATGCTCGATGAGATAGAGAGCGCTCTCTACGCCGAAGACCCGAAGTTCGTGTCGAGCGTGACCCGTCACAAGGTTGGTTTGCCGAACGCGCGTCGCAGGTTGGTGGTGGCGCTCGGGTTCCTCGCCGGACTGGCCCTGTTGGTCGGCGGGCTGATGGTCGACGTCGAGATCGGCGGGCTCAAAGTGCTGAGCTTCGTTGGCTTCCTCGTCATGTTCGGCGCCGCCGTCTACGGACTCGTGGGTGGGCGCAGCGCGACGGCCGGACCTGCTTCGAGCTCGTCGTCGAAGAAGGCCGGTAAGTCGGCCGGCTCCGGGGGTGGGCACGGATCGCTCAGTCAGCGCATGGGCGACCGATTCAACAAGCGATTCGAAGGCGACGACCGGGACCTGTAGCGGCTCGTCCGACGATCTCCTAGAGCGGGGTCGCACCTCTTCCGAAAGGAAGGGTGCGGCCCCGCTTTCTGCTGTCCCCACCGTTCCCCACCCCCGATCCCCACCGTTCCCCACCTGATCTCCCCACTTCGCCCCACGGGCTGGTGTAAGGCACTCCCAGCTGCACCTTTAGTGCTGTTCAGTCCCGCTGGACACGTGGATCGGCGGTGTGACGCGCCTGAGTTTCCTGAGAATCCATTGGCTCCAAAGGGGCTTGACCTGGCCTTTCTATGCGCAGTGGCGGATGGGTGGGGTGTGTGAGCTGGAATGTGGTGGAAAGTGGGGTAGTGTGGGTCTTACTGGGTGAGGGGATCTGAAATCTCGCCGAACCCGGGAGGGCGAGGGAGGTGTCGACGTGGCTCGTTTCGTCGGCACCTACACGCCGAAGCTCGACGACAAGGGGCGACTCACGTTGCCCGCGAAGTTCCGAGATTCGTTGGCGGGAGGCGTCATGGTGACACGTAGCCAGGACCGCAGCCTGTCGGTGTATCGGGCCGAGGAGTTTGATGCCATCGCGGACAAGGCGGTGGCGGCGTCTCGCAACGACCCGGAGGCGCGCGCGTATCTGCGGTACTTCTTCGCCGGGGCCGACGAGCAGCGACTCGACGGCCAGGGGCGAGTGAACCTGTCGGCCGAGCACCGCGCGTATGCGGCGTTGACCAAAGAGTGCGTGGTCATCGGCTCGTACGACCATCTCGAGATCTGGGACGCGCAGAGCTGGCGCGACTACCAGGCAGAGCACGAGGAGGCGTTCTCGAACGCCGGCTCGTCCGCTCTGGACGCGATTCTCTGACGAGGCTCGCGGAGCACTAACTGAAAACGGAGATCGCGACCGCTGCGGTGAGTCGAGGCCTCGGCCCGATCGCCCCTGACGTACTTCCCCAACGCCAGGTGCGCTCGGGCGGGGACCCCGCCTCATCGCTGGTTCATCAAGAAGCCCAGCGCGAGTTCGCGTTCTCCGTGCGCCGCGGGGGCGGCGCGTTGGACCGAGATCGTTTTGCACGGTAGGGAGGGAGCACGGGTGAACGGATCGCAGCAGGGCGAGCACGGACACGTTCCGGTGATGGCCGAGCGGATGTTCGGACTCCTCGCACCCGCGCTGACTCGCCTGAGCGAGGACGGATCCGGAGCCGTGCTGGTGGACGGCACCCTGGGTGCGGGAGGCCACACCGAGTACTTCCTCGAGCGACTGTCCGGCCTGTTCGTCGTCGGTATCGACCGCGACGCCTCGGCCATCGAGATCGCAGGCGGCCGCCTCGCTCGATTCAGTGACCGCGTGGAGTTCCACCACAATCGCTACGACGAGATCGCCGACGTCGTAGCCGCGACCGGCCGCGCATCTGTCGACGGCATCCTGCTCGACCTCGGCGTCTCATCCATGCAACTCGACCAGGCCGATCGCGGCTTCGCCTACGCGATCGACGCGCCGCTCGACATGCGGATGAACGCCGACGACGACCTCACCGCGGCCGACGTTCTCAACACCTACGACCACGGATCGCTCGCCCGCGTGCTCAGCGAGTACGGCGAAGAGCGGTTCGCGGGCAAGATCGCGTCGGCGGTGCTCCGGGAGCGCGCCAAGGAGCCGTTCACCACCAGCGGACGCCTGGTGGAACTGCTGTACGCGACCATCCCGGCGGCGACTCGTCGCACGGGCGGGCATCCCGCGAAGCGGACCTTCCAGGCACTTCGGATCGAGGTGAACCACGAACTCGATTCGCTGCGCGGGGTGGTTCCGGCGGCATTGGAAGTGCTCGCGGTCGGTGGTCGCCTCGCGGTCATGAGCTACCAATCGCTCGAGGACCGCATCGTCAAACGTGACTTCGCCCGAGCGGTCGCGAACACCACGCCCGCGGGGCTGCCGGTGGACCTGCCGGGCACGGCGCCGCGGTTCTCACTCATCACGCGGGGCGCGGAGCAGGCCAACGCGAGTGAGCGCGAGGCGAACCCGCGGTCCGCGCCGGTTCGGATCCGCGCCATCGAACGGATCGCAGAGGATGGAAGGGGAGCACGGTGACGCTGGTCGACACACGCGCCACTGCCGGGGCCGACGCGGGTTCGGACACTCGGCGTCGCGGCCGCGGCCGTGGGGCATCGGCGGGGACCGCACGCGCCTCGCGCTCCAAGTCCGCTCAGCGCGCGCTTGATCGGCGCAGTCGCCGCGAGCTCTCCGGAAGCAGGCTGCCCGTCAGCGGACGTCGTATCGCGGGGATGCCGCTGGTGGCGCCGGTGCTGATCCTGGTCCTGGGCGCCCTCGCGCTGACCCTCTTCCTGACCACCAAGTCGGCCCAGGACTCCTATGCGATCGACGCCCTGCGTAAGCAGAATCAGGAGCTGCAGGCGTCGGCGGATGCCCTCAAACAGCAGGTCGACGCGGGCGACTCCGCGCCGGCACTGGCGAAGGCTGCTGCCCGCCAGGGCATGGGACCGGCCACCGACTCCGCCGAGATCATCGTCGGACCGGATGGCAAGGGCCACCTGCGCGGCACGCCGACTCCAGCGGCGGGAAATCCGCTTCCCGACCTGAATCCGGAGCCCGATCCCGTCGACAAGATCGACAAGAGCAAGGTCGACGACTCCGTGGGTCTCGGCGGCGCGCAGAACGACGCCGGACAACCGCAGACCCCGACGGCGCAGACCCCGACGGCGCAGCCCCCGACTCCGCAGACCCCGACCCCGCAGACCCCGACCCCGTCGGCGTCCGTACCGGCCCCGAATCCGCGTCCGACCGCCGACCCGCGTCCGACGGCGAATCCTGTCCCGGATGCCCGAACCCGAGTGGGGCAGACCACCAACGTGGCGCCGCCAAGCGCCGCCACGCCGCGACCCAATACCGTGCCACCGCGCTGATACGAGAGAGAATCGGAGATCATGACCCGAACTCGATTCCCGCGCTCAGCTGAGCAGAGGCCGGGCGGTCACGGATCCGGAAGCACCAGCAGCGGAGGCCGCACCCCTCCGCCGTCGACGCCTCGATCGTCGACGACGTCGGATTCCGCAGCGTCACAGTTCATCGGCCGGCAGCGCATCCTCTGGGTGTTCATCACCGTGGTGTGCCTCGCGATCAGTGGACGAATGGTTTACGTGCACGTGATCGCGGCGGACGAGATTTCGGCGCAAGCGGCCCAGCAGCGCTCCATCACGGAGATGCTGCCCGCCATCCGCGGGAGCATCGTCGACCGCAACGGTCGCCTCCTCGCGCACTCCGACGACGCGCGTGCGCTGACCTTCCAGCCGAAGGCGGTCCGGAAGCAGATCACCGAGGAACATCAGAACGATCCCGCGGTGCCGAACGCCGAGGTGCGTCTGAAGCAGATCGCCGACGGCGTGTCGTCCGCACTCGGTGGCAGCATCTCGTCGGAGGACCTGCTGGTGCAGCTCAAGTCCGACAAGGACTTCGTCTACCTCGCCCGATTGGTGTCGATCGAGACCACGAAGAAGATTCAAGACGAGTTCCCCGAGGTCGGCGCCGAACGGCAGAGCAACCGGCTGTACCCCGGCGGGTCGCTGGCGGCGAACATCGTCGGCGACGTCAACTTCGACGGCAACGGCGCCGACGGCCTCGAGTCCTCGCTGGATTCGGTGCTCGCGGGCACCAACGGTACCGAGACCTACGACCAGGGACGCGCGGGCGGCGTGATCCCCGGCAGCAAGCGCAACGTGCACCCGGCGGTCGACGGGCAGACCGTACGGCTGACCGTCGACGCCGATCTGCAGTGGTTCGTCCAAAGCCAGGTGAATCTCGCCAAGGAGCGGTCGCGCGCGCACAACGTCTCGGTCGTGGTGCAGGACGTGCAGACGGGCGAGGTGCTCGCGATGGCCAACGACAGCACCTACGACCCGTCCCGTCCGGCGTCGGAGCAGCCGAAGGCCGATCGCGGCAATCGCTCGGTCACCTCGCCGTTCGAGCCCGGTTCGGTCAACAAGATCGTCACCGCGGCGGCGGCCATCGAGTACGGACTCACCACGCCCGACGAAGTGCACCAGGTACCCGGATCGATCCGCATGTCGGGCATCACCGTCAATGATGCCTGGACGCACGGCACCGAGCCGTACACGACAACCGGAATCTTCGGTAAGTCGTCGAACGTCGGCACCCTGATGTTGGCTCAGAAGATCGGCGAGGAGCGGTTCGCCGACATGGTCGCGAAGTTCGGGCTCGGCGAGCGGACCGGCATCGGGCTGCCCGGCGAGAGTCCGGGCGCGGTTCCGGCGCTGAGCCAGTGGTCGGGCGGCTCGTTCGCCAACCTGCCGATCGGCCAGGGCCTGTCGACCACCCTGCTGCAGATGACGTCAATGTACCAGGCGATCGCCAACGACGGCGTCCGCATCCAGCCGCGGATCATCAACTCCGAAGACGAAGACGCCGCGGGCATCGAACCGCCGCAGCAGGTCCGGGTCGTCAGTCCGGAGACCGCCAAGACCGTGCGCGAGATGTTCCGAGCGGTGATGCAGAGCGGCGAGAGCAGTGCGCAGACCGGCACCGGTGCCTCGGGCGCCATTGCCGGCTACCAGACCGCGGGCAAGACCGGAACCGCCCAGCAGGTCGATCCCTCGTGCAACTGCTACTCGCGCTCCAGCTACAACATCACCTTCGCCGGCATCGCGCCCGCGGACAACCCGCGGTACGTCATCGGCATCATGATGGACAACCCGACCCGCAGCTCGGACGGCAGCGGCGGTCAGTCGGCGGCACCGCTGTTCGCGACCATCGGATCGTGGCTGTTGCGCCACGGCCAGGTGCCGTTCTCCGCCCAGCCCACCCCGCCGCTGCGCTTGGTGGCGTGAGCGACGTCCGATCCACGGTAGATTCGATGCGTTGCGAATGGTCCGTGTGGACCGGTGACGGACGCGTGCAGGCAAGACAGTGTTGAGGCGGAGGTCTGAGGTAATGGTGAAGCCGCAAGCAGGCGCGGACAGCGGCCCGATCCGGCCGGCGAACATCCGACCGGTCGCAGTGAGCGTGTTGCAGCATCAGTCGGGCCTGGGGCTCGACGGCGACGATGTCGAGGTTTCGGGTGTCACCCTGCGAGCACAGGATGCGGTCGACGGCTATCTATTCGCCGCGCTGGCGGGGGAGAAGACCCACGGTGCCAAGTACGCCGCGCAGGCTCGCGACGCCGGTGCCGCCGCGGTCCTGACCGACCCGGCCGGGCTCGCGACGATTCGCGCCGACCGCACGCTGGCAGCGATGCCGGTGCTGGTGCACGACGACCCGCGCTCGGTACTGGGTGCAGTCTCCGCCCGCGTCTACGGCGATCCGTCGGCGCAGATGACGCTGATCGGCGTGACCGGCACCTCCGGCAAGACGACGACGTCGTACCTTGCCGAGGCCGCGCTGCGCGAAGCGGGACGCGTGGTCGGTCTGGTCGGCACCGTCGAGGTCCGCGTCGACGGGGCCGCGGTCCCCACCTCGCTGACCACTCCGGAAGCCCCGGACCTGCAGCGGCTGTTCGCCGTGATGCTCGAGCGGGGTGTGGACACCGTCGTCATGGAGGTGTCGAGCCACGCCCTCTCGCTGGGCCGCGTCGACGGCTGCCACTTCGCGGTCGGCGGGTTCACCAACCTCTCGCAGGACCACTTGGACTACCACCGGACGATGGACGAGTACTTCGCCGCCAAGGCGCGACTGTTCCAGGCCGATTCGCCGACGCAGGCGGGACAGGCCGTCATCTGCATCGACGATGACTGGGGCAGGCAGCTGACGCAGGTCGTGGCCGACGCGGCCGAATCGGCATGGACGGTGTCGACCATCGGGGAAGCCGACTGGTCGGTGCGCAAGACCATCACCTCCGACCCGGGATCGCAGACGGTCCTCGTCGGAACGCCGCAGGGCAGTGAGATCGAGATGACTGTTCCGTTGCCCGGCGCCTACAACGTGGCCAACGCGCTGCTCGCCGTCGCGATGTGCAGTGCCGCGGGCGTCGACACCGAGACCGCCGTCGCCGGCCTCGCGTCGGTCGCGGTCCCGGGGCGACTGGAGAAGGTGGAGCGCGGACAGGACTTCCTGGCGGTCGTCGACTACGCGCACAAGCCCGCCGCGGTGGAAGCGGTACTGGCGACCTTGCGCGCTCAGACCGCGGGACGGATCGCCGTGGTCTTGGGCGCCGGTGGCGACCGCGACACCGAGAAGCGGCCGCTGATGGGCGCCGCCGCGGCACGCGGCGCCGACCTGGTGGTCATCACCGACGACAACCCGCGCAGCGAGGTGCCCTCCGACATCCGGGCCGCAGTGACCGCGGGGGCCCGGGCTGCGGGCAGCAGCGCCGACGTGCGGGAAGTCGGCGGCCGCCGCGAGGCGATCGCCGCCGCTGTCGCGTGGGCACGCCCCGGCGACGTGGTGCTGGTGGCAGGAAAGGGCCACGAGACGGGACAGGAGATCGACGGCGTGAAGCATCCGTTCGACGACCGAGTGGTGCTCGGTGAGCTGATCGACGCGCGGCGCAGCGGCGGTGACGAACGCGGGCCCCTGCGGGTCCTGGTCGCCGACCCCGCCGCAGGCGTCGACGAGGCGCGCCGCATGGTTCGCGAACTCGTCGCACTCGCCGCCGACAGCGGGGTGGGCAGCGCGCACCGCGCGCCCGGAGCCGATCCGGCGCGTCGTACCTGGGTGATCCTCGGCGAGTTCGCCGACACCGAAGGACGCGACGAGAACTCCCGGTGCGTCGACCACGACGTGCTGGGGCGCCTGATCGTCCGCCTGGCCGTCGACAAGGTGATCGCCGTCGGCGAGGCCGTCCGCACGGTTCGAGCACTTCATCAAGGCGCCGTGATGGAGGGCTCGTGGGGTGACGAAGCCGAACTGGTCGCCTCTCCCGAACAGGCCGTCGCGCGGTTGCGGAACCCGGGGGGCGACGTACCCGCCGCGGGCGACATCGTGCTGGTGTCCGGCGGTGACATCGGCGATGCGCTGCTGACTCATTGGCGCGACGAAGCCGGGATCGCCGTGGAGGTCATCACCCGATGACGTTCGGCGACTACCGCGCGCGCTAGATTCTTAGTTCACCTATACCGACGAGTAAGGACATGCAGTGACCCAGATACTGATCGCGGGCGCGATCTCGCTGGCAGTGTCGATTCTGCTGACACCGGTACTGATCAAGGTGTTCTCCCGGCAGGGATTCGGTCAAGAGATCCGCATCGACGGTCCGCAGAGCCATCAGTCCAAGCGCGGCACCCCGTCGATGGGCGGCGTGGCGATCGTCGCGGCGCTCTGGCTCGGCTACCTGGGTGCGCACCTGTTCGGCTTCATCGACGACGGCAGCGGTCCCACCGCGTCGGGTCTCCTTGTCCTGGGGTTGGCGACGGCGCTTGCGGCGGTTGGTTTCCTCGACGACTTCATCAAGATCTACAAGTCGCGCAACCTGGGGCTGAACAAGACTGCGAAGTCGGTCGGCCAGATGGTGGCCGCGATCATCTTCGGCATCCTGCTGCTGCAGTTCCCCAACGCGGAGGGCCAGACGCCGGCGAGCGAGTACCTCTCGTACACCCGTGACATCAACGTCATCTCGCTGACCGCCGTCGGCTTCGTGCTGTTCTGCTGGCTGGTGGTCGCAGCGTGGTCGAACGCGGTGAACTTCACCGACGGTCTGGACGGGCTGGCGGCGGGTTCGGCGGCGATGGTGATGGGCGCCTACGTGCTGATCACCTTCTGGCAGTTCCGGAACCCGTGCGCGCCGTTGCCCGCCAACGCCGAGAACGCCAGCGCCTGCTACGACGTGCGCGACCCCCTGGACCTGGCGATCGTCGCGGTCGCCGCGGGCGGCGCGTGCCTCGGTTTCCTCTGGTGGAATGCGGCCCCGGCGAAGATCTTCATGGGCGACACCGGATCGCTGGCGCTCGGCGGCTTGGTCGCCGGTCTGTCGCTGACCACCCGCACCGAACTGCTGATGGTCGTCATCGGCGCACTGTTCGTCGCCGAGATGATCTCGGTGGTCGTGCAGATCGTCTTCTTCCGCACAACCGGAAAGCGGGTCTTCCGGATGGCGCCCTTCCATCACCACTTCGAGTTGGGAGGTTGGGCCGAGACAACGGTCATCATCAGATTCTGGTTGTTGACGGCGATCTCCTGTGCGCTCGGCCTGACCCTCTTCTACGGCGAGTTCATCTCGCACGCAGGCTGACATGGCATTGGATCTCGCGTCCAAGCGCGTCCTCGTCGCAGGCGGTCGGGCGACGGGCGTCGCCGTTGTGGAGCTCCTCCTGGAACTCGGAGCGCGGCCCGAGGTGATGGACCAGACCTTCGCCGATCCGACCGCGGGCGCCGACTTCCGCGGTCGCGGCATCCCGCTGCACGCGCCGACCGACTTCGAGGGAGCTGACGGCGTCGCTCGCGTTCCCGACGGCATCGACCTGATCGTCGTGTCGCCGGGATTCCGGCCCGATACCCCGCTGCTCCTCGCCGCTGCCGCGGCCGGGCTGCCGGTCTGGGGAGACGTCGAGCTGGCCTGGCGCGCGGATCGAGCCGGGCTCTTCGGGGCGCCGCGCACTTGGCTGGTGATCACCGGGACCAACGGCAAGACGACCACCACCGGCATGATCGAATCGATCGTCGAGGCGGCGGGCCGGTCCGGTGGAGCCTGCGGAAACATCGGACTCACCGTGGCCGACGCCCTGCGCGCCGAGCCGCGCGTCGACGTCCTGTGCGTGGAGATGTCGTCGTTCCAGCTGCATTGGGCTCCGTCGGTTCGACCGCACGCGGGCGTCGTGCTGAACGTCGCCGACGACCACCTGGACTGGCACGGTTCGCTTGCGGCGTATGCGGCGGCGAAGGCGCAGGCTCTGGTGGGCGACGTCGCGATCGTCGGCGTGGACGACGCCGGGGCCGCAGCGCTGCCGGTTCCCGCTCGATCGCGGCGGGTCGATTTCACGCTGGCCGCTCCGGCGGTCGGACAACTCGGCGTCGTCGACGACGTGCTGGTCGACAACGCCTTCGGCGACCACCTCGCCCTGCTGCCCGTCGCGCAGGTGCGGCCCAGCGGTCCGTCCGGACTGTCGGACGCGCTCGCGGCCGCCGCGCTCGCCCGGGCCATCGACATCCCGGCCGCAGCCGTCGCCCGCGGACTGGGCGCGTACCGACCGGCCGCACACCGCGGGCAGGTGGTCGTCACCGTCGGCGGCATCGACTTCGTCGACGACTCCAAGGCCACCAACCCCCACGCGGCGCACGCGGCGGTCGTCGCTCACGACCGAGTGGTGCTGATCGCCGGGGGTCTGCTGAAGGGGGCGCCGGTCGACGACCTGGTCATCGCCACCGCCTCCCGCCTGGCGGGCGTGATCGCCATCGGCGCCGATCGACAGGTCATTCTCGACGCGATTGCGCGACACGCCCCAGAAGTCCCAGCAGTCACAGTATTCACAGGAGACGATGGGTCCGTGATGACTCAACGGACTGGTGAAGGTGCACGCGCCGGTGGTCGGGCCGGTGTGGCCGACGAGCAGATCGGGCAGGCGGTGATGCACCGGGCGGTCGAGGTCGCCTGGGAGTTGGCGCAGGCCGACGAGGCAGGCGCGGATGCGGTGCTGCTGGCTCCAGCCGCAGCGTCGCTGGACATGTTCGCCGGGTATCCGCAGCGCGGCGACGCCTTCGCCGCTGCCGCGCAACAACTCGCTGACGGCACGGTAGGCCGATGACCGCGGACGGCACCGACAACGACGGCGCCGTCGCCGAGGATCAAGACGTCGACGTGGTCGAAGGTGACGCCGACGCGGACGCCGACGGCAGCACCGATACCGACAGCGACACCGATACAGACAGCGACACCGATACTGACAGCGACACCGATACAGACAGCGACACCGATACTGACAGCGACGAATCGGACGGCGGTCGTACGGCGCGTCGACGTCGTCGACGCGCAGCGCCCGCGGCCGTCGGTGGCGGGTCGCCGCGCATCGACGCCGCCGCTGTGGCGCAACCGCTGCGGAACATGCGGTTCGTCCGCGCGTCCGACATCAAGTCGGGCGGGGTCTTCCTGGTCAACGGCGTGCGCAATCTGATGGCACGACCGCTCACGTCGTTCCACCTGATCGTGTCGATCATGGTGATCCTGGTGGCGCTGGGCCTGATGATGGTGCTGTCCGCATCGGCCGTGGAGGGCTACGCCAAGGACGGTTCGGCGTACGGAATGTTCACCACGCAGGTGATGTTCGTCGGCCTGGGCCTGATCCTGTTCTATCTCGCGGCCCGGATGCCGGTCCGAGCGCTGCAGAAGGTCTCCCTGCCGGTCCTGTTGGTGTCGATCGTGCTGCTGCTGTTGGTGATGGTGCCCGGTCTCGGCGTGGCGGGCGGCGGCGCGCGACGCTGGCTGTCGATCGGCGGACTCACCCTGCAGCCGTCGGAGTTGGCGAAGGTGGCGCTCTGCATGTGGGGCGCGGCGGTTCTCTCGACGAGGGATCCGCGGACCTGCTCCACACGCGAGCTGCTGTTCCCGCTGCTTCCGGTGGCCTTCGCCGTCGCGTTCCTGGTGATCATCCAGCCGAATCAGTCGACCACCATGATCCTCGGGCTCATCGTGGCCACTCTGCTGTGGTTCGGCGGTCTGCCAGGGCGGATCTTCGCGGCTTTCGCCGGCGTGTTCGTCGCCGCAGGCATCGCCCTCGCGTTCGCCGAGTCGTACCGCGCCGCGCGCCTCTTCAGCTTCTTCGGCAGCGGCGAAGGGGACCCGCTGGGCGCTGACTACCAACCGAATCAGGCGAAGTTCGCCTTGGCCGACGGTGGCCTGTTCGGCAAGGGGCTCGGGCAGAGCACGGCGAAGTGGAACTATCTGCCCAATGCCCACAACGACTTCATCTTCGCGATCATCGGCGAGGAACTGGGGCTGGTGGGCGGCCTGATCGTGCTCGGCCTCTACGTCCTGCTCGGCTACGTCGGCCTGCGGATCGCTCGACGGTCGGTGGACCCCTTCCTCCGGTTGATGTCGGCGACCATCACGGTGCTGTTGCTGGCGCAGGCGTTCATCAACATCGGATACGTGGTCGGCGTGCTGCCGGTCACCGGCATTCAGCTGCCGATCCTGTCGTACGGAGGGACTTCAGCGCTGACCATGCTCGCGATGTTCGGTCTGCTGGCCAATGCCGCCAGACACGAGCCGGAGGCGGTGGTCGCACTGTCCGGGCCGTCGCCGAAGGGCTTGTCGCGCTGGCTTCGCCTGCCGCGACCGGAGGCGTATCGGGCCCCGTCGCGTCGGACGAACCGCCGTCCGGCGCCTGCCGCCCCCGCGGCACGACGTCGGCAGGCCCCGCCTGCGCGCCCCGCTCGCCGGTCGACCGGATCGAGTTCGGGTGAGATCCACTATCGTGCAAGGGGTGCCCGACCGAGTCGGTCGTGGCAGGAATCGAGGACCTCGGCCCCGCGCGAACGATCGCGCCGAACCGGCCGAGGCGAATGGGAGAACGGTCGTCGGTGAGCAAGCGCAGTCGGACGCAAGAGAATGGTTCCGGCCTCTCAGTGGTGGTCGCGGGAGGCGGCACAGCCGGGCACATCGAGCCCGCGATGGCGGTCGCGGACGCGGTGCGCGAGCTCGATCCCACCGCTAGGATCACGGCGCTCGGGACCCACCGCGGCCTGGAGAACACGATCGTTCCCGAACGCGGCTACGACCTCCGGTTGATCCCCCCGGTTCCGTTGCCGCGCAAGCCCGGCGTGGAACTGGCCAAGACGCCCTGGCGCGTCGCGCGCTCGGTGGCGGCCACGCGGAAGGTGTTCGCCGACGTCCAGGCCGACGTGCTGATCGGCTTCGGCGGCTACGTCGCGCTGCCCGCGTACCTGGCAGCCCGGAGCTACTTCCGGTCCGGCAAGCGGATCCCGGTGGTCCTGCACGAGGCCAACGCGAGCGCGGGCATCGCCAACAAAGTGGGGGCCAAGGTCGCCGATCGGGTGATGGCGGCAGTGCCGGACTGCGGCCTGCCGGGCGCCTCGGTGGTCGGCATTCCGGTTCGCAGCGCCATCACCAACCTCGACCGCGCGGCCGCGCGCGACGACGCCCGGACGTTCTTCGGTCTCGACCCCGACGCGCCGACGCTGCTGGTGTTCGGCGGATCGCAGGGCGCCCAGCGTCTCAACGAGGCGGTCGCACCCGCTGCGGCGGCGCTCGGCGCCGCGGGCATCGGCGTCCTGCACGCCTACGGACCCAAGAACACGATCGATCCGAGCTCGTCGCCGGACACACCGCCGTATGTCGGTGTCAGCTACCTGAACCGCATGGACCTGGCCTATGCGGCGGCCGACCTGGTGATATGCCGGTCCGGCGCCATGACCGTCGCCGAGATCTCCGCCGTCGGGCTGCCCGCGGTGTACGTGCCGCTGCCACACGGCAACGGAGAGCAGCGGCTCAACGCCCTGCCCGCCGAGCAGGCGGGCGCCGCACTGATCGTCGAGGACGACGTCGTGACCCCGGAGTGGGTGGCGCGCACCGTTCCCGACCTCCTCGGCGATCCCGGTCGACTGCAGGCGATGAGCGCGGCGGCCTCGGGTCTCGGACACCGCGATGCGGCCGCTGCGGTGGCCAGGGCGGCACTGGAACTGGCGGCCGCCGGCCGTGGCGGCACCTCGACAGAGGGCGGGCAGCGATGACCGCGCAGGCCTCCGACAATCAGCTGCCACAGCAGCTGGCGCGCGTCCACATGGTGGGCATCGGCGGTGCGGGCATGTCCGGTCTCGCACGCATCCTGCTGGCCCGCGGGGGACAGGTCTCCGGCTCCGACGCCAAGGACTCGCGCGGGGTCCTCGCGCTCCGCACACGCGGTGCGCAGATCCGCATCGGGCACGCACCCGAGGCGCTCGACCTCCTCGACGGCGGACCGACAGTCCTGGTGACCACCCGAGCGGCGGTGCCCGACGACAATCCCGAACTCGTCGAGGCGCGTCGCCGCGGCATTCCGATCGTCTATCGCCCGGAAGTGCTCGCTCTGCTGATGGAGGGCCACCGCAACCTCCTCGTCTCGGGAACGCACGGCAAGACCTCGACCACCTCGATGTCGGTGGTCGCGCTGCAGCACTGTGGTGCAGATCCGTCGTTCGCCGTCGGCGGCGAGATCAACGAGTCGGGCACCAACGCGCACCATGGCAGCGGCGACGTCTTCGTCGCCGAGGCGGACGAGAGCGACGGCTCGCTGCTCCTCTACCGCCCGGACATCGTGATCATCACCAACGTGGAAGCCGACCACCTCGACTTCTTCGGGACCGAGGACGCCTACGTCAAGGTCTTCGACGACTTCGTCGGACTCATCCGGCCGGGCGGCGCCCTGGTCCTGTGCATGGACGATCCCGGCGCTGCGGCGCTCGGCGAACGGTGTGTCGCCGCCTGCGCCGAGCGCGGAGTCGAGATCCTCGGTTACGGCAGCGATGAGCAGATCGCGGTGCCGGGGATCCCGGTGGTCGCCGAACTGCTCGGCATCACCCCGCGCGGCGCAGGCAGCACGGCCACGGTGCGCCTTCGCGAGCCGCTGGTCGACGCCGAGCGCACCCGAACCCTTGAAGTGACGCTCCCGGGACGGCACATGGCGATGAACGCGCTCGGCGCGCTCATCGCCTGCACCCGTACGGGCGAGGACCTCGACACCGTCGCCGCGGGCATCGAGAGCTTCGGCGGCGTGCACCGCCGGTTCGAGCTCCGCGGCCGCGCGGGCGACGTGGACGTCTACGACGACTATGCGCACCACCCGACCGAGGTGCGGGCCGTGCTCACCGCGGCCCGCAGTGTGGTCGCGGCCGGTTCCGGACGGGTGATCGCGGTGTTCCAGCCGCACCTGTACTCGCGCACCGCCGAGTTCGCAGTCGAGTTCGCCGAGGCGCTCTCACTTGCCGACGAGGTGATCGTCGCCGACGTCTACGGTGCGCGGGAGCAGCCGCAACCGGGCGTCACCGGTCGGCTGATCTCGGACGTCGTCACTGTTCCGGTGGCCTTCGTGCCGGACGTCTCGCAGATCGGTGACGCGGTGGCGCAACGCGCCCGACGCGGTGACCTGGTGTTGACGATCGGTGCCGGCGACATCACGATGCAGGCACCGGTGATCCTCGAAGCGCTGGGCGAATCCGCGAAGCGATGACTCGATCAGACCCGCCCTCGCGACGAGACCGGGACCGGCGTCCGCAGGGACCGGGCCGGTGGAAGGTGATCGGCGCGATCGTGGCGCTGGTGGTCGTGGTCGGCGGGCTGACCGCCGTGGCCTATCTGACGCCGCTGATGTCGGTGCGATCGATCGAGGTCACCGGCGCCGCAGCTGTCGACGACGCCGAGATCCTGCAGGTCGCGGCGGTGCCGGAGGGCGCGCCGCTGCTGCGGGTCGACACCTCGGCCATCGCCGACCGCGTCTCGATGCTGCCCGCTGTCGAGTCAGTCAACGTGAGCCTCGGCTATCCCTCGACCGTGACGATCGAAGTCACCGAACGCACCCCCGTGGTGAAGCTCGAGCGCGACGGGAAGATCGGCGTGATGGACCGGCTGGGCATGGTCTACCTGACTTTCGAGTCGGTGAAGGCGATGCCCAAGGACCTGCAAGTGCTGCCCGACCTGGTCATGGACGATCCGGGTGCATCGAATCCGACCACTCAAGCGGCGCTGACCGTGGTTCAGGACCTGCCGGACTGGCTTCGGTCACGGACCACCGAGGTGAGTGCCGATTCGCCGTCGGGCATTCGGTTGAAGCTGAAGAGCGGCCGCATCGCGGTGTGGGGCGACTCGGATCGCACGGCGGACAAAGCCGAGGCCCTCCGGCACCTGCTGTCGGTCAAGGGCACCGAGTACAACGTGTCGAGCCCGGAGTACACCTCGGTCAGCTGAGGCCCGACGGCCGCCCGACTCGAAATGCGCATTGATTTTCGCGACACGCCGCGCGCCTCCTGGCACTGGGTCGTCGTGATCAATACCGTCGTTTTCAACACCAGTACTTGACATAACTATAACCCTCTGGTTGAGCTTTAGGGTTTCTGTTTCGGAGTAGGAAGGCATCATGACGCCACCCCACAATTACCTGGCCGTGATCAAGGTCGTCGGCATCGGCGGCGGCGGCGTCAATGCTGTCAACCGCATGATCGAGCAGGGGCTGAAGGGTGTTGAGTTCATCGCCATCAACACCGACGCGCAGGCCCTGCTGATCTCCGACGCCGACGTCAAGCTCGACATCGGTCGCGATTCGACTCGCGGCCTCGGTGCGGGCGCGAATCCCGACGTGGGTCGTACCGCAGCCGAAGACGCGAAGGACGAGATCGAGGAGCTGCTCAAGGGCGCCGACATGGTCTTCGTGACCGCGGGCGAGGGTGGTGGCACCGGAACGGGCGGCGCGCCCGTCGTCGCCGCCATCGCGCGCAAGCTCGGTGCGCTGACGGTCGGCGTCGTCACGCGACCGTTCTCCTTCGAGGGCAAGCGTCGGGGCAGCCAGGCGGACGCGGGCATCGCTTCGCTCCGGGAGTCGTGCGACACGCTCATCGTGATCCCGAACGACCGACTCCTGCATCTGGGCGATGCTCAAGTGAGCCTGATGGACGCCTTCCGCAGTGCGGACGAGGTGCTCCTCAACGGTGTGCAGGGCATCACCGACCTCATCACCACGCCGGGTCTGATCAACGTCGACTTCGCCGACGTCAAGGGCGTGATGAGCGATGCGGGCAGTGCCCTCATGGGAATCGGTGCCGCCCGCGGCGAGGGACGGGCGCGCAAGGCCGCCGAGGCCGCGATCAATTCGCCGCTGCTGGAGGCGTCGATGGAGGGCGCGCGCGGCGTCCTGCTCTCGATCGCGGGTGGCAGCGACCTCGGACTGTTCGAGATCAACGACGCCGCATCGCAGGTTCAGGAAGCGGCTCACGAGGACGCGAACATCATCTTCGGCACCGTGATCGACGACAACCTCGGCGACGAAGTCCGCGTCACCGTGATCGCCGCCGGTTTCGATGCCGGCTCGCCGTCGCCCCGCCAGCAGGTCGCGGCACCGGCCGCGACCGCGGGCAAGTCGGCCGTGGCGTCGGCGCAGGCGGGGGAGACCTCACGCCCGGACGCCAAGGATCCGCTCTTCGGTTCTGCGCCCGAGCGCTCCGGGAATCCGTTCGGTGAGCCCGCGCCGCGGCGCAACTCGGTCCGTTTCGACGACGACGACGTGGATGTCCCGGACTTCATGAAGTGAGACTTCATGGCATGATCGGGCCAGCGGTCGGCAGCTGAGCGCGCCATTTCAACACGGTTAGGTACAAGAAGAATTGTCTGACTTCACAGTCCGGCGCGCGGTCACCACGCGCGCCGGAGGTGTTTCTGCAGCACCCTACGACTCGTTCAATCTCGGCGATCACGTCGGCGACGATCCGGTCGCGGTGGCGGCCAATCGTGAGCGACTCGCCCGCGATCTCGGCGCCGCGCCGGAGCGGGTGGTGTGGATGGAGCAGTTGCACACCCGGACGGTCACGGTCGTCGACGGCCCGGTCACCGAACCGGTTCCGGCGACCGACGGCATCGTGACCACCCAGCGGGACCTGATTCTCGCTGTCTTGACCGCCGACTGCGTGCCGGTGCTGCTGAGCGACGATGAGGCGGGCGTGGTCGCCGCGGTCCATGCCGGTCGGGTGGGCGCGCGCGTCGGCATCGTTCCGGAGGCCCTGCGGGTGATGATCGGTCTCGGTGCCCGCCCGGAGCGGATCGGCGCGTTCCTGGGGCCGGCCGCCAGTGGTGAGCGCTACGAGGTGCCCGTCGCCATGCAGGCCGACGTGGAGAAGCATCTGCCGGGCAGTGCCTGCCGCACGTCCAAGGGCACGCCCGGCCTGGATCTGCGCGCAGGCATCCGGCGGCAGCTGCTCGACGCGGGCGTCGCCGCCGTCGGCATGGACCCGCGTTGCACCATCGGTGATCCCTCGCTGTTCAGTCACCGTCGAGGTGCGCCGACCGGTCGACTCGCCTCGGTGATCTGGATGGACACCGGACAGGCCTCACGGTGACGACCGCCGGTGCGCGTGATGCGCGGTCCGACGAACTCGCCGCGGCGTTGGCGACTACCCGCCGGTCGATCGGCGACGCCGCCCGGGCTGCGGGGCGCGAACCGGACGCGGTGTCGCTGCTGGTGGTGACCAAGTACTTTCCCGCCGAGGACGTGCTGCGTCTCCTGGAATTGGGGGAGCGCGAGTTCGGTGAGTCGCGTGAGCCCGAGGCCGGCCGCAAGATCGCCGAGGTTCGGGAAGCAGTGGAGACGGAGTTCGCCGCTGACATGATCGGCCGCGTGCAACGCAAGAAGGCCGGCTCCATCGCGCGATGGGCGCGGCGGGTGCACTCGGTCGACTCCCTGGCGCTCGTCGAGGCGTTCGACGGCGCCGCGCACCGTGCTCTCGACGCGGGGCACCGGGAGGAGCGGCTCGGCATTCTGCTGCAGGTGAGCCTCGACGGCGATCCGGAACGAGGCGGGTTCGCCGCGGATCATCTGGCTGCGGCGGCCGACCGGGTGCTGGCGTCGCCGGGGTCGCTGAGGCTCGACGGGCTGATGCTCATCGCGCCGCTGGGGATGGACCCGTCGGCGGCGATGGGGCAGGTCGCGGGCATCCGGGCCGACTTCGTCGAGCGGTATCCCGAGGCGACGGAACTGTCTGCGGGGATGTCGGGTGACATGGAGACGGCGATTGCATACGGATCGACGTGCGTGCGTGTCGGAACCGCAATTCTGGGACCGCGGCCGATACTCTCGCATTAGTCACACTGGTCACAGGAGAACCACTGATGATCAGACGTATTTAATAACCACAGTGCGTCACCCCTACCACTTCACTCGTTCAGGAAGGCACGTAATGACGACGATGCAGAAGTTCAAGGCATATTTCGGCATGGTGCCTCCGAGCGACTTCGATGACGACTACCTGATGGATCCCGACGCACCGCAGGGCATGTCGGCCCGCGAACGCGCCTACATGGACAAGTACCGCAACAACGCCGCTCGCGACGACGAGTTCTACGCTGACGAGCCCTTCCGTGAGCGGGACTACCGTGATCGGGAGCCCGCCTACCGCGAGCCCGCGCACCGTGAGCCTTACGGCGAGGCTGAGCCGCGACTGCGCGAACCTGCCCCGCGCTACCGCGAGTCGGCCTACCGTGACGCCGACCTCGCCCGGCCGGCGGAGGACCACGGATTTGCTCCGCGAGTCGAGGCCGAGCGGCAGTTCGTCGGCAGTCGCCGTGCTCCGGAGGCGGAGCCGGTGCGCCGGCTGGAGCCGCTCAACCGCTCTTCGAATGTCTCGGTGCGCGGTGCCAACGCCGTGGCACTCGAGCCGCAGATCGACGTCGACCCGCTTTCGGAAAGTGCCATGAAGAAGATCTCGACGCTGCGTCCTCGCGACTACTCCGAGGCGCGGACCATCGGTGAGCGATTCCGCGACGGAAGTCCGGTCATCATGGATCTGGCGGACATGAGCAACGACGAGGCCAAGCGACTGGTCGACTTCGCGGCCGGCTTGGTCTTCGCGATGCGCGGGTCGTTCGACAAGGTCGCGACCAAGGTCTTTCTGCTCTCGCCCGCGGGTGTCGACGTGACGCCGGAAGAGCGTCGTCGTATCGCGGAAAGCGGCTTCTTCAGCCAGGACTGACCTCAGATCGACCATTGCGACCGCCGCGCCGTCCCGGAAACTCCGGGCGGCGCGGCGTTTTGTCGTCGCATCAGGCACCCTGGAGAGGTGAGCACCTTCCTCTGGATCCTGTACTTCGTGTTGTTCCTCTGGCTCGTCCTGTTGCTCGGCCGATTCGTCGTCGAGATGGTGCAGTCGTTCGCGCACCGGTGGCGTCCCACGGGGCCTGCGGTCGTCGTCATCGAACTGGTCTTCATCGTCACCGATCCGCCGGTCAAGCTTCTCCGGAAGCTCATTCCGCCGTTGCCCCTGGGGCCGGTGCGGCTGGATTTATCCATGTTGATCGTGTTGATCGTTTCGATGATCGCCATGCAGGTGGTTCGGGCCTTGGCGGTGAACGCCATGTGAATGACGTCTTTGTGATTCACGCAATAGTGGCAGGCCGCGGAGCTGAAGTGTGATTTTCGCCGCTTACCCGCACTTTTCAAGAATTCTAGAACGTTAGTTCGATTAGGCCTAGATTTGGTGTCGAACAGGTCGCGGGGGAGCAACACGTATTGGTCCTGGAGTGACGAGATGACACGCTAGTTGCGCAGTGGTACTGGTATTAATAGAAATGCGATCAAGTTTGTGACGGTCGGAATCGGCTTGGGCCGACCCGCCTCATCTCTGGCCGCGATCGAAGAAGACGCGTACCAACCGGCACGCAGAAATTACCAAGGGGAGAGGCGAAATGCGGCTCACACCAGCTGACGTGCATAACGTCGCGTTCAGTAAACCGCCGATCGGGAAGCGCGGTTACAACGAGGACGAGGTCGATCAGTTCCTCGACTTCGTCGAAGCTGAACTCGCGCGTCTGATCGACGAGAACGCAGATCTGAAGCAGCGCGTCGGCGAACTCGAGACCGAACTCGCCGAGGCACGTTCCGGCGCACCCGACCGCACCCAGGCCTTTGCCGCGGTCCCGGAGCCCGCTCCGACCCCGGCACCGGTGCCGGTCGCGGCTCCCGCTCCGACCCCGGCGGCGGTTCCGGTCGATGAAGAGGCCAGCATGCGAGCCGCGCGGGTCCTGGCACTGGCTCAGGACACCGCAGACCGCGTCACCGGCAGTGCGCGCAGCGAGGCCGAGGGCTTGATGACCGACGCCCGTCAGCGCTCGGACGCCATGGTGAACGAGGCGCAGAGCAACGCCGAGGCCACGATCAGCGATGCGCGCCAGCGAAGCGAAGCGCTGCTGGCCGAGGCACAGACTCGTGCTGAGACGCAGGTGCGTCAGGCTCAGGAGCGTGCAGACTTCCTGCAGCGCGACGCCGAGCAGAAGCACACCGAGATCATGACGACCATCAACCAGCAGCGCACGGTGCTCGAGGGTCGTATCGAGCAGCTGAAGACGTTCGAGCGCGAGTACCGTACGCGTTTGAAGACCTACCTGGAGTCGCAGCTCGAAGAACTGCAGCAACGCGGGAGCGCCGCGCCGGTCGAGAGCGGCCAGCAAGGCGGTTACGCCGCCCCCGAGGGCGGATACCCGCAGGGCTGATCGAGTTCTGACATAGCCGTGAATACGCGAATCTTCTCCGAACCGACGGGGGCGCAATGCTGAGTCTCGCACTGGGCGCGACCCTCGTCGGTTTCGCGCTGCTCGTGGTCGCGCTGACGACCAGTAACCTCCCACTCGCCATCGCCTGCGTCGTGGTCTGTCTGATCGGCCTGATCCTGCTCTTGGTCGACACGCTCCGGGCCAACCGGCGCGGCGTCGACGGAGAGGACGAGGAGCCGCTCTTCACCATTCGGGGTCGGGAGTCGGCGGTACGTGAGGAACCCCTCGACGATCACCAGGCGCTCGACGATGAGCCGACCGTCGATGATTCCCGGCCATGGGTCGACGACGGGGACCGGCAGTCGAGCGGTCTCGCCTCCCTCGTCAAACCGGCGGCCGACCGCAGGCCGGCCGACGCGGATCAGCTGCCCTCGGGTGGATTCGCGCCGATCTCAGGTGGGTTCGCCCTGCCCGATCCCGCGCTGCCCGATTCTGCGCTGCCCGAT
>NZ_JAAYXO010000096.1 GCF_012515855.1 Gordonia sp. (in: high G+C Gram-positive bacteria) | reverse complement strand
TCCGCGGCGCTGTGCAATCGCAGGTCCAGGGCGTCGCCGTCGAAGTCGGCGTCGGCCTCGAGCACGCGCAGTTGCTCGATGCTGCGGGCGAGCAGTCCGTCCGTCCCGCACACCGACGGGTCGTTCAGCACCTCGTCGCTGATCGCTGCCATCTGCCGTCGCAGGGTCCGCTGCTCGTCGCGAGTCTCGTCGCTGTTGTCGGGCAGGTTGAGCATCTTGATGACCGGACCGAGGGTGGTCCCCTGAATCACCAGGGAGCCGGCCGCCACGAAGAAGGCCACCAGGATCAGCAGTGATCGATAGGCGGTGTCGGCGGGCAGCGTCTGCGCGGCGGCCAGCGTCACCACACCGCGCATGCCCGCCCAGACCACGACATACCCTTCGCGCACCCCGATCGTCTCGGCTCGGTAGTACCGGATGTCCGACAACCGCCGGTCGATCTGCCGCTGAAATCGTCGAGCAGTCCGGTCGACCGGCGTCTGCGCACCGCCGAGCTTGGTCTGCATGTCTTCGAGCATCGGCTGTTTGGCGAACATCCGGCGCGTACGTCGCGCCATACTCGCCACCTGCGTCATCACCACGGCCCAGCGGATCACGATCAGCAGCCCGAAGGCGATGACCGCGGGCCAGACCGCATGCCACACCGTCTCATGACTCAGCCAGACGTCGGTGACCAGTCCCTCCAGCTCCAGTCCCATGAGAAGGAAGACGCCGCCCTCCAGGAGGAGTTCGACGGCCCGCCAGGTCTGCTGGTCGGACTGACGGTGCGCGGCGGTGAGCCGCCGCACCGATCCGCGACCGGTCACCAGCCCGGCCGCGACCGCCGCGACCAGGCCCGACGCACCCATGTACTCGGTCGGCACGTAGGCGAGGTACGGGGTAGTGAAGGTGATGGCCGTCGCCACCGCGACGTTCGACACGCGCGCGCGAATCTGCAGCAGCAACCAGCCGACGACCGAGCCGACCACGACGGCCGCGATGATCGCCCAGACGAACGACACGGCGACCCCGATCAACGAGACGCTCGCGGCCATCGCCGCGATGGCCGCGCGCAGCACCACCAGCGCGCTTGCGTCGTTGAACAGGCTCTCGCCGGAGAGCACCGTGACCAAGCGCGACGGCGCCCCGACACGCTTCACCGTGGTGGTCGCAACGGCGTCGGTGGGACTCAGGATGGCTCCGAGCGCCACTCCGGTCGCGTAGTCGGCGTCGGGCAGGATCCACATGAAGAAGAGGCCGAGCAGCAGCGCGCTCACGATCACCAGGGTGATCGACAACCCGCTGATCGCCCGGATGTCACGCTTGAAATCCATCGCGGGCAACGCGACCGCCGAGGCGTACAGCAGCGGCGGCAGGACGCCGACCAGGATGATCTCGGGGTTCACCGAGATGTCGGGAGTCTGGGGCAGGTAACTCACCCCCACACCGACCGCCACCAGCAACAACGGCGCGGCGATGCGCAGTCGCGGCGCCAGTTGATTCGCACCGGCGATCGCGAGGATGCAGACGACGATGATTCCCACTATCTCCACCACGCCATTGTCCCCGTTCGCAGCGATGTGACCTGTGCCACCCCCTATGCTCCCATGCTGACTGTGCCATCGACCGTTGACAAGATCTGACCGCGGTGGGACGCTGAAGACAACAGGTTCTAGTTCGGAGACCTTCGTCCTCGACGAGCTTCAGGAGAAGACAATGACGACCACGCAGCCTCGGCCGGCGACGTACACCCCGCCCGCCAAGCAGTCCGAAGAGCCCGACTACTCGCAGATCCTCGACGACCTCTCGTCGGCATCCGTGGCCCGCAACTTCGATCCCTACATCGATATCGACTGGGACGCCCCGCACATGGCCGTGGTGCCGAACGATCCGCGCTGGATCCTCTCGTACACGGTCGACCCGATCGGCCGTCACCCCTGGTACCAGGCGCTTCCGGAAGAAGAGCAGATCAAGATCGGCATGTGGCGTCAGGCCAACGTCGCCAAGGTGGGTCTGCAGTTCGAGTCGATCCTGATCCGCGGCCTCATGCAGTACGCCGACCGCCTCCCCAACGGCGACAAGCGCTTCCGCTACACCACCCACGAGGCCAAGGAGGAGTGCAACCACACCCTCATGTTCCAGGAGCTGGTGAACCGCATCGGCATGGAGACCAAGGGCATGCGCCCGTGGCTGCGACGCCTGTCGCCGACCATCCCCCTGTTCTCCACCTTCTGGCCCACCGTGTTCTTCTTCGGCGTGCTGGCCGGCGAGGAGCCGATCGACCATCTGCAGAAGGACTTCCTCCGGTCCGTCGAGACCATGCACCCGGCGATGTCCGCGGTGATGGAACTGCACGTGGCCGAAGAGGCGCGGCACATCTCGTTCGCGCACAATCACCTGCGCACCACCATCCCATCCAAGGGACCCATCACCAAGTTCACGCTGTCGATCGTCATGCCGATCGTCATGCGCGTCCTGTGCGGCGCGATCATGGTTCCGCCGAAGGAGTTCCAGCGCGAGTTCGACGTTCCGAAGTCGGTCATCAAGGAGATCTTCTGGAAGTCGCCGCAGTCCAAGGCGGTGCTGTCCGGCGTCTTCGGCGACGTCCGCATGCTGGCCCACCAGTGCGGCCTGATGAACCCGGTATCCCGCCTGGTGTGGCGTCTGCTCGGCATCGACGGCCGCGCATCGCGCTACCGCAGCGAACCCGCCTACACCGCTAACTGATCGGCGACCCTTGCCTCACGTCATCACCCAGGCATGCTGTGGCGACGCCTCGTGCGTCTACGCATGCCCGGTCAACTGCATCCATCCCACCCCCGACGAGCCGGATTTCGGCATCGCCGAAATGCTGTACATCGACCCGTCGACGTGCGTCGACTGCGGCGCCTGCGTCAGTGCGTGCCCCGTCGGCGCGATTGTTCCCGGCCACCGGCTCCCGGAGACCGCCGCGCGTTTCGCCGACGTCAACGCCGGCCACTACGGCGAACCCGCAACCGATGAAGCCCGCTTCCCGGTCCGCGCCGAATGGCGCCTCCCGATGGCTCCGATCACCAAGCCCGCCCGCCTCGGCGGCGCCGCCCCCGGCGAACTGCGGGTCGCGATCGTCGGTTCGGGACCGTCGGCCATGTACGCGGCGGACGAACTCCTCAAGCACCGCGAAGTGAAGGTGTCGGTGTTCGAGCGACTGTCGCAGCCGTTCGGCCTGGCGCGCTTCGGTGTCGCACCCGACCACGAGTCGACGCGCAGCGTGGCGAATCTGTTCGACGAGATCGCCCGGCACCCCAACATCACCATCGCGCTGAACACCGAGATCGGCCGCGACATCACGCTCGACGAGCTGCGCCGCACGCACCACGCGGTCCTGTGGGCAGGCGGCGCACCGACCGACCGCCCGCTGGCGATTCCCGGCGTCGACCTCGAGGGCGTCCAGAGCGCCACGTCGGTGGTCGGCTGGTACAACGGCCACCCGGACTTCGCGTACTCGGCACCCGACCTCGGCACCGAACGGGCCGTCGTAATCGGCAACGGCAACGTCGCCCTCGACGTGGCGCGCATCTTCACCGCCGACCCCGAGCGCCTCGCGACCACGTCGATCGACCAGACGGCCCTGGCCGCGCTGCGCGGATCGTCGATCCGCGAGGTGGTCGTCGTGGCCCGTCGCGGTCCCGAACACGCCGCGTTCACGCTGCCGGAACTGATCGGCCTGGCCGACGGCCCCGCCCACGTGTGGGTCGACCCCTCCGAGTTGGTCGGCGTGGACCCCGACGCAATCGACGATCCGACCGTCGCCGCCAAGGTGTCGCTGCTGCACGAGATCTCCCAGCGCGAGAAGCCGACTGAACCGTTCATTCGCCTGTCGTTCGGGTACACCCCGCTCGAGGTGGTCGGCGACGGCCGCGCGACGGGCGTCAAGTTCGTCAAGACCGGCACCGACCAGGAATCGGTGATCGACGCCGGCCTGGTGCTGACCGCGGTCGGCTACCGCGGGCGCGCGGTCCCCGGTCTGCCGTTCGACGAGGCCAAGGGCACCGTCGCGCATGTCGAGGGTCGCATCGTCGAGGCCGGCGAACCGATCGCCGGACTGTATGTGACCGGGTGGATCAAGCGCGGCCCCTCGGGATTCATCGGCACCAACAAGACCGACTCCGGCGAGACCGTCAAGCACCTGCTGGCCGACGCCGAAGCCGGCGTCCTGCCGCACCCCGGCAGCGCCGCCGTGCCCGTCTAGTGTCGCGCCGGCCTGGTCCGGCGCGACTAGTCCACAACTGAAGCGAAGCCCGCATATCCCTGTGGATAGGCGGTGGAGCCGAATCCGCCTCGCGTGCGTCTAACGAATGAAGAGTTCACCTCGCTCATTCGAAAGGCATCCGATGGACTTCGGCATCACGCCCCAGCAGCTGGCCGACATCGTCACGCTGTGGCGACGATGCGGCCGACAGATCGCCGACACCGATTGCGGGGCCGGCGATCCACCGGTCTCCGGGTCCGCCGCCCTGGCCTCACTGAACGCGAGCCTGGGCGCCACCCGCGACGCCACGGAGGCCCGATCACAACAACTCGACGCGCTCGCCGACGCGCTGGCCACCTTCGGCGCGCTCACCGTCGAAGCCGATGCCTCCGCCGCGGCGGCGCTCGCAGCCAAGCGGCAGTCGTGACAACCGTCGTCGAGGTGCTCGCCTGGCCCCTCGATCGTCTGCTCGACGCCGCCACCGCGTACGGGCGGGCCGGTGAGCGCGCGGCCAACGCCGCCGACTCCCTGCACCGCTCGTTCGACATCGATCCCACGTGGCTCGGCCGGACCCGTCTCGCTGCCGAGTCGCGGGTGCAGGCCGAGGTCACCCGGATCCGGCGGCTCGAACGCACCTTCCTCGACATCGCCGAGACCACCCGCGCGGGCCACGCCCGGATGTCGACCGCCCGCGACCGACTCCGGGGGCAAGTCGAGACCGCACGCGGCGCCGGATTCAACGTGGGCGACGACGGCGCCGTCGCCCACCCCGACCCCAAGCGTCGGGCCGACGCCGACTACCTGACCGAGCGCATCACCGCGATCCTGCACGAGGCCGACGCCGCCGACAACGCCCTTGCCGTCAAACTCAAGTATCTGACCAGGCAGTTCGACGGTTCCGGCGGTTTGGTACCGCTTCCCGACGGTGACTACGCACCGGCGAGCGATGCCGCCGCATCGCTCCTGCTGCTGTCGCCCGAGGAGATCACCCGCTACTGGGAATCGTTGACCGCGGCCCAGCGCGGCAGTCTCATCGAGGCGGTACCGGAGTACATCGGCAACCTGAACGGCATCGACTTCACCGACCGCGCCCGCGCGAATCGGATTGCGATCGAGGAGGCCCTCGCCCGCGAGGTGGACGCGGGTCGTGCTCACGGAGAGAAGGCCGAGAACCTGCGCAGTCTGTTGTCGCCGATGCCCGTCCCCGACGATCCGACGCGCACCGTCCCCCGCGTCGTCATCGGCTTCCGCGACGTCGGCAACGGCCAGTTCATCGAGATGGTCGGCGACCTGACGGCCGAGACGCCCGGCGTCGCCGTCCTGGTGCCCGGTACCGGGACCGGCCTGCGCAGCGCCGACACCTACCGCCGTCGCGCCGCGAATCTCGCGCTCGCCAGCGGGGCGCCGGTGATCGTGTTCGCCGACGGCGACTTCCCGCAGCAGATCATCGACACCGACCTCTCGCCGATCGAGGGAACGGCTTTCGACCCGGCGCCCGCTCGGCGGATGGCGCCGCGACTCGTCGACTTCGCGGCCGCCCTCGACAGTCAACTGGCGGCGTCGGGGATCGACACCCCGACGACCGTCATCGGCCACTCCTACGGCGGCTCGGTGGTGGGTACAGCCGAGCAACTCGGCCTCCGTGCCGACCGCGTGGTGTACGCATCGTCGGCGGGCACCGGCGTGGGCGACGGGCCGTGGGACAACGCCGAACCACAGGTCAAGCGGTACTCGATGACGCCGCCGGGCGATCCGATCCACTACTCGCAACTGCTGGGCGCGACGGTCCACGGAGGCGATCCGGACACCGCCCCCGGCGTCACCCGCCTCGACTCGGGTCACTACCGCGACGGCTCACTGGTCGCGGGGAAGGACGCGCACGCGGGCTATCTCGACGATCCGGAGTCCGACGCCCTGCGCAACATCGCCGCGGTGATCTCCGGCGGAACCCCCGAAACCTACGTCGACCGGGGCCCGGACATCACAGCCAAGAAGGACGCCGGGGACATGGTCGGCGGCTGGCTCACCGAAAAGCTTCGCCTGCTGACCCCCTGACCGAGCGTCGCTGATCGCGGGCGTCGTTGCTCGCGGGGCGGCGGCTCCCGGGCAGGCGGCTCGGCGCCGGCTCAACCGAAGGTCTTCACCTCACCGTCGGCGGCCACCGCCCACCCGGGATCACCGGTGATCGCGAACTGCACCCAGGCGGCATGCATCGCATCGGCCACCCCCTGGTCGGCCTCCGGCCCGGTCAGCGAATGCGCAATCGCGAGCTTGTCGAACACGAAGGGGATCTCCACCGCGTGGCCCGCCCGGATGTCGGCCACCGGACTCTCCCACGCGAACTCGTACAGGTGAGTCGCGGACTCCGGACGCGCGGCGGCGATCGCCCGCGTGGGATCGGAGAAGGCGATCGCGGTGATCGCCTCGCACAGTGCGTCACCGGCACCGACGCCGTCGGCAAGGCGCTGCTCGAGGAGTTCCGTCGGCATCCCGGCGCGCAGGAGCATTCCGCGCGCGAGATCGTCGGTGGCCGCGGCGAGCACGCCGGTCGGGGCGAAGAAGAAGCGGAACTCGGTGGCGTTCCACCCGGCGAGCAGCGGAATGCCGCGGCCCGCCCCGTTCGCGATGAGGTTCTCGGGCACGTCCGGGAGCACGTCGCCGTCGATCACCGGGAAGGTCATCATGACGCCGAGGCCGATCTGCGCGACGGTCTTGCCCCAGATCTCGGGACTCGGGTCGAGGGTGAACTCCAGCACCAGCTCGGTCTGTGCGCGCAGGATCTCCGCCATGTCCGCCTGGCCGAAGGCCTCCGCGGTGTGTGCGATCCCCAGCTTGTCCGCGAGCTTGGCCGATCCCTTGCGGGCGTCGTCGACCGCGGCCGCGGTGAGCGCGTTGCCGCTCTGCATCGCCGCGCGATGGAACAGACCCGCCGCCCGCGGCGACGCCAGCAGCGAGGCCACGCTCATCGCCCCGGCCGATTCGCCGAAGATGGTGACCTGGGCGGGGTCGCCGCCGAACGCGGCGATGTTGTCGCGCACCCACTGGAGTGCGGCGATCTGATCCAGGAGCCCACGATTCTCCGGGGCGCCGGGGATCGACGCGAAGCCGGGGACGCCGAGACGGTAGTTGATGCCGACGCACACCACACCGTCGCGGGCGAAGGTGTCGCCGCCGTAGATCCCGATCCGGTTGGACCCGCGCGAGAACGCGCCGCCGTGAATCCACACCATCACCGGCAGCCCGTCCG
>NZ_JAAYXO010000095.1 GCF_012515855.1 Gordonia sp. (in: high G+C Gram-positive bacteria) | reverse complement strand
CGGTCTGCGCCTCGCGACGAAATCGCTCCTCGTAGGTCGCGTCACCCGCGAAACGCTCGTGCAGCAGCTTCAGCGCCACTTCGCGATCGCGCACGGTGTCGTGGGCCCGGTACACCTCGCCCATGCCACCCTGACCGAGCAACGCATCGAGTCGATACGGTCCGAACTGCGTACCGACGCGGGATCCCTGCTGTGCCATACAGACAATCATCCACCATCGGTCCGACACCCTTTTGTCCGACTCGGACGAACTCGCGCCACAAGCAGCCGGTTGATCGACACACTGAAGCGCTCGCGACCGACTACTGCGACGGCTTCCACTGGGTCATCCCCAGGAACACCATGACCAACTGCTTCTCCGCGCGTTCCACCAGTGCACGTTCGGTGGCCTCGCGACCGTCGCCGTCGAGCAGTTCGGCCACCGTCGTCATCATGATCGAGACGATGAGGTCGGCGGCGACTTCGAGGTCGTCGGCGCCCCATTGCGTGAGCGCCGGGATCCGGGCGAGATCGATGGCGAGCTCACGCGAGAACAGCAGCAGCTCGGTCGCGATGGCGCGCCGAACCTCGGCGACCCCGCCGTGCCGTTCGCGGACCAGGAAGCGGAACTGCGATTCGTCCGAGTGCACCTTCTTGAGCAGCGTCGACAACGAGTCACGCGCCGTCGGCATGCCGTGCGCCGACATGTCGCGGCGCGCTTCTCGCAGGGCTCGACGGAGCACCCGCATCGCGTCCTCCACCAGCGTGACGCCGAGATCCTCCATCGACGCGAAGTGGCGATAGAAGGCCGTCGGCACAATTCCCGCGCCGCGCGCCACCTCGCGCAGGCTGATGCTGCCGAAAGAACGGTCGTCCACCAGCTCGATCGTGGCGTCCAGGAGGGCCTGCCTGGTCTGTTCCTTCTTGGCCGCGCGGCTGCCTCCGGACTCCGCATGCGACCGCTTGGCACGCGCCTTGCGGGGCGTCGTGCCTGGTGAGTCGGGTACTGAAGTCACGCCTCCCAGTCTAGGCACCCGGGCCGAACGCTCCGTCGGCCGGTGAAGAAAGCCACGTGACCGCGAACACACGAACCACTTCTTGACACCCCTCCGTACCGATGTGTCATGCTTATTTGTGTACAGACGTTCACTGAAATTCCGAACGCTTCCAGAGGAGTAGAACGATGGCCCACAAGCTCGCCCGCCTCGTCGAGACGATCGTCGAAGCCACCGCCACCCCCTACCCCGTCGACCGCTATCTCGAGCTCATCGACCCGATGATCACCTGGCGCGACACGCGCGCCAAGATCACCGACGTCCGGCACCAGACCGACCGCTCGGTCACCCTCGCACTCCGCCCCACCCGCCAGTGGAAGGGTCACGAGGCCGGGCAATACATCGAGGTCAGCGTCGTTGTTGACGGAGTCCGCCACCGCCGATTCTTCTCGCCGGTCGGCGCCGCGGGCAACACCGGAGAGATCGAGTTGACCGTGACCGCCCACTCCGGCGGATTCGTCTCGCGCTACCTGCGCGAGAACGCCCGCCCCGGAATGGTCCTGGGCATCGGCGCCGCATCGGGCGAGTTCCGCCTCCCGTCCGATCGACCCGAGCGGATCGTGCTCGTCAGCGGCGGCAGCGGGATTACACCTGTCCTCTCAATGTTGAGAACATTGGTAGCCGAAGGACGTCATGCACCCGTGACGTTCGTGCACTACGCCCGCACCCCGGACGACGTGCCGTACCGCGCCGAACTCGACGCACTCGACCGCACCCTCGAGCACGTTGACGTGCGGTTTCATTTCACGCGCACCGACAATCCGGAGCACTTCGACGCCGCCCACCTGGCGGACGTCGCCGAAGTCGATGGTGCACAGGTGTACATGTGCGGCCCGGCGTCGTTGATGACCGCAGTCCGCGAGTACGCCGACCAGCGCGGCATCGCCGACCGCTTGTTCTCCGAGGCGTTCACGGTCGACACCACGCCGGTGCTCGACCCGAACCAGCCGATCACCGGCGAGGTCACCTACACCGAGTCCGACGTCGCGACCGCCAACGACGGTCGCACCCTGCTCGAACAAGCCGAGGCCGCAGGCCTCACCCCGGAGTACGGATGCCGCATGGGCATCTGCTTCTCGTGCACCAAGGTCCGCAAGAGCGGATGCACCCGCAACATCCTGACCGGTGAGCTCGATTCCGAGCCCGATCAGCACATCCAGATCTGTGTCAGCGCCCCCGTCGGCGACGTGGAAATCGAGGTTTAAGAGCAATGGCCATCAACATCACCGAACGCTTCCGTCCCGCGACCGAGCCGGACGTCCCCACCGAGATCAACCTCTCGTACGATCAGGTCGAGGCTCTCGGACGCGACCTCGACGACCTCCGCGCCCGCGTCGTCGCCACTCTCGGCGAGCAGGACCGCGAGTACCTGTACCGCGTGATCCGCGCGCAGCGGAAGCTCGAGTTCGCCGGCCGCGCCATGATGTACGCCCCGTTCCTCCCGCCGGTGTGGCTGGCGGGCGTCGCCTCGCTCGGCGTCGCCAAGATCCTCGACAACATGGAGATCGGCCACAACGTGATGCACGGCCAGTTCGACTGGATGCGCGAGGACACGTACAACTCCCGCGAGTTCGACTGGGACACCGTCTGCCCGGGCGAGCAGTGGAAGCACAGCCACAACTACATGCACCACACGTTCACCAACATCGTGGGCGAGGACCGCGACGTGGGTTACGGCATCCTCCGCATGGCGCGCGACCAGAAGTGGAACCCCTACTACCTGGGCAACCTCGGGTATGCGACCGCCCTGATGCTGCTGTTCGAGTGGGGCGTCATGCTGCACGACCTCGAGACCGAGAACATCATCCAGGGCAAGCGCAAGTGGAGCGACGTCAAGACCCTGGTGAAAGGCATGTGGCGCAAGGCCAGCAAGCAGGTCGCCAAGGACTACCTGATCTGGCCCGCGCTGACCGGCCCGTTCTTCGTCTCCACCCTGATCGGCAACGCCGGCGCCAACCTGATCCGCAACGTGTGGACCTACTCGATCATCTTCTGCGGTCACTTCCCCAGCGGCACCCAGACGTTCACCGCAGAGGAGTGCCAGAACGAGACCAAGGGTCAGTGGTACCTGCGTCAGATGCTCGGTTCGGCGAACATCGAGGGCAGCGACCTGTTCCACATCATGAGCGGCAACCTCTCGCACCAGATCGAGCACCACCTGTTCCCCGACGTGCCCGCCAACCGATACCCGGAGATGGCGCCCGAGGTCGAGGCGATCTGCCAGAAGTACGGCCTGCCCTACAACACCGGCCCGCTCCGCAAGCAGCTTGGTTCCACGTGGATCAAGATCGCCAAGCTGTCGTTGCCGAACGCGATGACCCGCGACGACAACGACGTGATCGTGAACATCGAGCGGACACCGGCTGCGGTCGACGCGGCATAGCGACGAGTACTGACCGGAACGTCCCCCTCAGCGCTCCCCGAGGGCGATCTTCCCTCGACTGGAACTGAGGGGGACGTTCCGGTCAGCGGCCGCTCGAGAAGCCGCTACCCTCGCCCTCATGGCCCTCTCCGAGATCACCTTCCCCTCGCACAACGGACGCGACACCGTCTACGGCTGGATCTACCGCCCCACCCGGCCCGCACGGGCGGTGGTGCAGCTGATCCACGGTCTCGGCGAGCATTCGCGCAGGTACTTCCCGCTGATCACCCGACTGCTCGACGCCGGCTTCGTGGTGGTCGCCGACGACCATGCAGGACACGGCAAGACCGCCATGGAGTCCGGGATCTGGGCCGACTCCGGCGACGACGGCGCCGCGACGGCCGTCGAGGACGAGCTGACCCTGATGGCCACGGCCCGCGCCGAGTACCCCGACCTGCCGTACGTGGTCTTCGGCCACTCGTGGGGTTCGATGATCGCGCGGCCGCTGGCTGCTCGCGCAGGCGCCGACCTCGCCGCGCTGATCCTCTGCGGCATCGCCGCCCAGATGTCCGGACTCGAGTCCGGTGTCGACCGCGCCGCGCTGGCCGCCGAACCCGACCGCACCGCCCCGGCGACCGCCGACTACGTCGCGACCATGTTCGACGGCTTCGTCTCGCGCTACGGTCCCGACGCCGGCCCGACGGACTGGGTGGCCCGCGACCGCGACGTGGTGCGCGACCACGCCGTGGACCCCCTCAACAACTTCGGCGCGCCGATGAGCGTCCGATTCCTGCAGGGGTTCATCGAGCTGTACGACACTGCCAACAGCGACGACTGGTACGCCCAGATCCGCGCCGAGCTCCCGGTCCTGATCCTGGCCGGCGACCAGGATCCGGTCACCAACTACGGCGAGGGTGCCTATCACGTCGCCAACAAGTTGGTAGCTTCCGGCCACGCCGACGTGCGCACACGCGTCTACACCGGCTTCCGTCACGAGGTCCACAACGAACCCGAGATCCGCGACGACGTCGCCGACGAGATCGTCGCGCATGTGGAGCGCGTGACGCCGTAGCGCCCGGCCGCCGCCGCGACACGTCCGCTCCCGAGGCACGCCTACGATGGGTACTCAAGCAGTCGGCAGTACGCGAAAGGGAGGACGACAAATGGTCGGACGGGTAGAGCGCAACAAGGACCTGCTCCAAGAAGCCGTGGAGAACACCTCGCACCGGGTCGGGAACATCGCGTCGATCATCACCTCCGCCGTCGCCGACGTGGCCCGCGAGATCGGCGAGCTCATCACCGACGGCTTCGAGATGCGCGATGCCGCGAAGGCCGCCGGTCGCGATGCTGCGCCGGCCCCGCGTGCCAAGACCCCGCCCGAGGAGCTCGACTCGCTCAACGGTTACGACGGCGACGACAGCGACGACGGCTCCGACGACACGGACCGGGACGACTGATCGCCGACGTGCCCGACCAGTACCAAGTCCTTCAGAACGTCTTCGGCTACTCCGACTTCCGCGGCGACCAAGACCAGATCGTGACGCACGTGGTGGCCGGCGGCGATGCCGTCGTCCTGATGCCGACCGGCGGCGGCAAGAGCCTCTGCTACCAGGTGCCCGCGCTGGTGCGCGAGGGATGCGCCGTCGTCGTCTCGCCGTTGATCGCACTGATGGCCGATCAGGTCGGCGCGCTGCAACAACTCGGGGTCCGCGCCGCGTATCTCAACTCCACGCAGTTCCCCGAGGATCGCGCGGAGGTCGAACGCGCCTATCTGGCAGGCGAACTCGACCTCATCTACATCGCGCCCGAACGACTGAGCCAGCGCGGGACCCGCGAGTTCCTCGCGCGCGGGAAGCTGTCGTTGATCGCGATCGACGAGGCGCACTGCGTCTCCCAGTGGGGCCACGACTTCCGGCCCGACTACCTGGCGCTCGGTGAGCTCGCGGAGATCTGGCCCGACGTCCCGCGCATCGCCCTCACCGCGACGGCCACCCGCCGCACGCACGAGGAGCTCACCTCGCGCCTGCACCTGGAGAACGCCCGCCATTTCGTCTCCAGCTTCGACCGTCCCAACATCACCTACCGCATCGAGCCCAAGGCCAAGGCCAACCAGCAGTTGCTGGACTTCATCCGGACCGAGGGCGTGATCGACGGTGAGCCCGCCACCGGCATCGTCTACGCGATGAGCCGCAAGAGCGTGGAGAAGATCGCCGCGTTCCTGTCGGCGAACGGGATCAACGCGGTGCCGTACCACGCCGGGCTCGACCGCCGCGTCCGCGAAGAGACGCTGCACCGCTTCTTGCGCGAAGACGGCATCGTGGTGGTCGCGACCATCGCCTTCGGCATGGGCATCGACAAACCCGACGTCCGGTTCGTGGCGCACGTCGATCTGCCGAAGAGCATCGAGGGCTACTACCAGGAGACCGGTCGAGCGGGCCGCGACGGGCTGCCGTCGGTCGCGTGGATGGCCTACGGGTTGGCCGACGTGATGAACCAGCGACGGCTGATCGACCAGTCCGACGGCGACGCCGCGCATCGGCGGGTGCAGTCGCAGTTGCTCGACGCGATGCTCGCGCTGTGCGAGACGCCGTCGTGCCGACGGCAGCAGCTGCTCGGCTACTTCGACCAGCAGATCGAGCCCTGCGGCAACTGCGACACCTGCCTGTCGCCGCCCGCCACCTGGGACGGAACCGTCCCCGCGCAGAAGCTGCTGTCGACCATCTTCCGGCTCGACCGCGACTTCAACCGCTCCGCGTACGGTGCCGGACATCTGGTCGACATCCTCCTCGGCTCCGACAACGCGCGGATCCAGCAGCAGGGCCATGCCCGGCTGACCACCTACGGCATCGGCACCGAGCTCGACGGCGCAGGCTGGCGCAGCGTGGTGCGACAGCTGGTGGCGCTCGGAACCATCGAGCCGCACGGCGACTACGGCGTTCTCCGCCTCACCGACAAGGCGGCCCCCGTTCTCCGCGGCGAGCAGACGGTGATGTTCCGCGAAGATGCGAAGGCCCCGGCGCGCAGCAGGAAGGCGACGCGCGCCGCGACGGCCGCCCCCGACCTCTCCGACGGCGACCGCGGCCTGTTCGAGGTCCTGCGCCGCTGGCGCGCGGCGGTCGCGAAGGAAGCGGGCGCTCCGGCCTACACGGTCCTCAGCAACCGCACCCTCGAGGAGATCGCCCAGGTGAAACCGGCCAACCGCGATGAGCTCCTCGCCGTCTCCGGGATCGGCCAGGCCAAGTTGGAGAACTACGGCGACCAAGTGCTGGAGATCCTCGCCGACTTCGTGTCGGCGTAGCCGCTCGGCCGAAGCCGTAGCCGGCCTCGGCCGCCGCTCAGCAGGGAGCGTCAAGATCAGTGTCGGCATCGATCGCCGAGGGAGATCTTCCCTTGAGCGCTGACTGTCGGACTGATCTTTGCACCAGCTCCGCCTTGCGCGCCGAACGCGCCCGGTGGCGGTCGGCCCCGGTGATCGCTCGGATGTCGGCGAGGACGCCGTCCCAGTCGTACAGGATGTCGTCGTAAGTGAGGCGAAGCGTCAACCAACCGTCGACCACCGCACGCCGATCCCGTCGATGGTCGCGCTCGTAGTCCTCTTTGCTGGCGTGGTAGAGCACGCTGTCGCATTCGATCAGCAGCACCCCGATCCGCAGGTCTGCTCGCCCCACCCCGTCAACCTCTGGCTGCACCACGACGTCGTATCCCAGTGCCCGCAACCGGACCCGAGCAATGCTCTCCGTCCCCGATTGCGAACGCCGCTCGGTCTTGGCGAGCAGTCGCACCACTGTCGGCCCGGCGCCGTCGAGCTCTTCGGCGAGATCTGTCTGGCACTTACCCGTCGACTGCATGTAGGAGTCGCAGATCGCGATCCACTGTTCTGTCGTCAGGCAGCGTGCGGCGCAGCTGAGCGCAACCGGGACGGTGTCGACCGCATTGGTCGCCGTGCGGAAGCATCCGCGCAACGGTCGGCACGCCGGATGCTTACCGCGCTTGTTCCGGCTGCGCCGCAGGTGCAAGCCATCGCGACAGCCCGGAGGGATCCACAGGTCGTGAAAACGCAATGCGTCGACGCAAGTCAGCACGCCACCGTCACGAACCGCTGCGGCGGCGGTGTCGTCGGCGTTGGGTGAGGCGAACCAGCCGGCCCGCAGCCGAGTGAGCGAACCGTTCCGCACCGCCCGCCGGATCGACCGGTCGTCGTATCCCGCCGTCAGCAGCTGAGCCCGCGTGTAGATCCCCGAATCCTTCATGTCAGTTGGACGCGCCCGGGCCCGATCGGGTTCCGGGACTCACGGCAGACGGCCAGGATCAGTCCGGACACGACGGACCGAGGGAAATCTTCCGTCGGGCCCTCCTGACCCGGCTGTTCTCGGCGACGATCGCCGCTCCGGCCCCCTCATTCCATTCCAATCAGCGTGACGTTAACCCTGGGCACGGCGACTACCTGGACATATCGTGAATCGTCATCGCTAGAAGGAGCACCCGTGACCAACTCTGACGTCTTCACCCAGGTCGATTCGACGATCGCCGTCGTCGAGGCGCCGTCGTGGCATCGCGGGGTGTTCGACTTCCCGAACCCGGTGAACGACTACGCGGCGCGCTCCACCGCCGGACTGGTGATCGCCCTGGCGATCGCGTCGATCGCGGTGAACCAGCCGTGGCTGTACGGCATCCTCGCGCTCGGCTTCGTGCTGCGCGTTGCGGGCGGACCGCGGTACTCGCCGTTCGGCCGACTCGCCGTGCACGTCATCGTGCCGAAGATCTGGCAGAAGTCGAAGATCGTCCCCGGTCCGCCGAAGCGCTTCGCGCAGACCATCGGCCTCGTGTTCTCGGGAACCGCGTTCGCGCTCTCCCTGGCCGGCCTCGGCCTGGCCGCTCAGATCGTCGTCGGTCTGTTGATCGTCGCGGCGTTCCTGGAGTTCGCGTTCGGTCTGTGCCTCGGCTGCATCGGCTTCGGCCTGCTCCAGCGCGCCGGGATCATCCCCGAGAGCGTGTGCGAGGCCTGCAACAACTTCGGCCGCTAGTCACTGCGGCGGCACCGGGCGGCACCGGCCCGCCGCACACCCTCGGCGGCGCGAGATCGAAGGCACGCTGCCGTGGAAGCGGGCACTGCTCACCAGCGGTGGCAGCGTGGTCGCGGGACAGATCGCCAAAGACCGCGCCGCCCAGAAGGTCGGCACCCCGAACCTCTGACGGCCCCTGCTACCGACCTGCCCTGCTACGGCACCAGTCCGAGGGCGATCCCGTCCAGGATGTCGTGCTCCGAGACCACCATCTCGGTGATGCCCGCACGGTCGGCGAACTGACGAGCGAGTTCCCGCGTCACCAGGGCACCGCCGCCGATCACGTCGGCGCGTCCGGGGTGCATGGGTCCGAGGGTCATGCGCTCATCGACGGTCATCGCGGCGATCTTCCCGCACAGCACATGCAGGTCGGCCAACGAGATCCGCGAATGGTGGATCACCTCGGGGTCGTACTCGGTGAGTCCGGCGTGCACGGCGGCGAAGGTGGTGAGGGTGCCTGCGACGCCGACCCAAGTGCGCGCGAGCGACACGTCGACCGCATCGAACGCCTTCGCCAACTCCTCCGCGGCAATGGCTTCGGCGCGAACCCGCTCTTCCAGCATCGGCGGATCGGACGGGAGGGCGCGTTCGGTGAGCCGCACGCAGCCGATGTCGGCGGAGTACGCCCCCGCGACCACCGCTTCGCCGCGCGACACCGATCCGACCACCACCTCGGTGCTTCCGCCGCCGAGGTCGGTCACCACGAACGGTCCGTCGGCGGGATCCAGGCCGCCGACGGCGCCCCGGAACGACAACCGGGCTTCCTCGTCGCCGGTGATCACCTCGGCGACGCACCCGGGCTGCACGCGGCCGAGCAGCTCGGCCGTCATGTCGAAGAAGGCGTCGCGGTTGCGCGCATCGCGGGTGGCGGAGGTCGCGACCATCCGGACACGTTCGACGCCCGCGGCCACCATCCGGTCAACGTACCCGGCCAGCTCCACACGCACGCGCTCGATGGCCTCGGGAGCGAACTCGCCGGTCGCATCGACGCCCTGTCCCAGGCGCACGACCTTCATGTCGCGCTCCACGTCGACCAGCGTGCCGGCGTCGTCGACGTCGGCGATCAGCAGGCGGATGGAGTTGGTCCCGCAGTCGACGGCGGCGACTCTGGTCACTGCGCGTCTCCGGCGCCGTCGACCGGCGCGACCAACGGCCAGTCCGCGGGCACCGCGATGCCGCGCAGCTTCTCGACGTCGGCCAGCAGCGCGACCGCCTCGTCGCCGAACGGGTTGACGCCCGGGCCCTTGGCCAGCGAGTGCGCCACCAGCACGTGGAGGCACTTCACGCGGTCGGGCATGCCGCCTCCGGCGAAGTCGGTGCCGAGCGATTCGATCGCGTCGCGCTCGGCGAGGTAGCTCTCGTACGCGGCGCGGTAGCCTGCGGCGAGTTCCTCGTCCTCGGCCAGGCGGGCCTGCATGTCGCGCATCACGCCACCGGACTCCAGGCGGCTGCACGCGCCGGTGAGCCGCTGGTCGGTCAGGTAGTACAGCGTGGGGAACGGGGTGCCGTCGGGCAGTCGCGGCGCGGTCTTGACCACGGCCGGTTGACCGTCGGGGGTCCGGTAGCTGATCTCGAGCACGCCCCGCGGCTCACGTCCCAACTGCTTCGCGACCGCCTGCAGGTCGGCTTCGGTGATGCTCACTTACCCTCGGGTCTCCGGCGGTGTCGACACCGCATCCATCAGATTCTCGTACCAGGGAGTCGCCTTGCGCTGGCGCTCCTCGGCTTGTTCGGCCTGCTGCTGATCCCGCGTCGGATTGATGATCACGATCGGCTTCTCGCCCTTCATGACCAGCTGGAGACGCTTGCGCGCCTCCTGCTCGATGTACGCGGGGTCGCTCTGCTGAGCAAGGCGACTCTTGTACTCTTCGGTCTGCTGCTGGAGTCGCTCGTTGGACTCCTTCAGCTGATTGAACTCGTTGCGCTGGGCGATGTACGTCCGCGCGGGCACCGCCAGGGTCAGCATCAGGAAGATGCCGAGACCCACCGCGATGCCGATGGTCGTGACGCTGACTCCGCGGCGCTGCGCGAACAGCGCCAACCGCGACGGCGGCGCGGGCAGATCGCCCGAGGCGTTGCCCTGCGGCCGGTCCGACGACCGCCTGCGCCGCGCGCCGGCGTGCGACGCTGCGGAACTGCGCCCGCTCGCCGACGATGCACCGTCCCGGGGGACGTCGTTGCCGAGGTCCAGACCCAACTCGTCCTTGCCCAGCGCATCGTTGCCCAGCGCGGCGTTGCTCTCCGGCCGCGCTGAAGCGGTTGAGCGAGACCGAGTGCGCCGCTGGTCGGGGCGTGGTCGTCGCGACGAACTCGTCCGACGATCACCCCGTCCCCGCGAACTACGACGGCGTGAACTGCCGCCGCTCTCGGTCTCGCCCAATCCCATGCCTTCTAGCTAATCACGCACCGAACGAGAAGCGCGGGAACGCCAGGTCACCGGCGTAGCGCGCCGCGTCGCCGAGGCCCTCTTCGATGCGGAGCAGCTGGTTGTACTTCGCGACGCGCTCGCTGCGAGCGGGGGCGCCGGTCTTGATCTGGCCCGAGCTGCAGGCGACGGCGAGGTCGGCGATGGTGGTGTCCTCGGTCTCGCCCGAACGGTGGCTCATCATCGTCTTGTAGCCGCTGTTGTGGGCCAGCGCGACGGCGTCGAGGGTCTCGGTCAGCGTGCCGATCT
>NZ_JAAYXO010000094.1 GCF_012515855.1 Gordonia sp. (in: high G+C Gram-positive bacteria) | reverse complement strand
CTCACCGGCACCGTCGAGATCGAGAACCCGGCGGGCGGAGTGCAGCAGGTGTCCGTGCCCGTCGACGACGAGTCGCTTCGCAAGATCGCGAACCTCTCCGGTGGCGAGTTCTTCACGGCCTCCAGCCTCGACGAACTCAACAAGGTCTATTCGACGCTGCAGAAGCAGATCGGGTACGAGCGACAACGCGGCGACAACTCGAGGCCGTGGTTGATCGCAGGCACCCTGCTCGCCATCATCGGCACATTCGCGGCCCTCTTCCTGAACCGGCGACTCCCCTGAGATAGGTTGATCAACCATGGCAGACACTTCATCGCTTCCCGCCCAGACCCCTCGTTCGGTCCTCGTCACCGGCGGTAACCGCGGCATCGGCCTCGCCGTCGCACAGCGACTGGCCGCCGACGGACACAAGGTGGCCGTGACCCACCGCGGCTCGGGCGCCCCCGAGGGACTCTTCGGGGTGCAGTGCGACGTCACCGACAACGCGTCCGTCGAACGCGCCTTCGCTGAGGTCGCCGAGCACCAGGGACCGGTCGAGGTCCTGGTCGCGAATGCCGGCATCACCGACAACATGCTGCTCATGCGGCTGTCGGAGGAGAGCTTCGAGAACGTGATCGACGCGAACCTCACCGGCGCCTTCCGTTGCGCCAAGGCCGCGACCAAGGGCATGCAGCGCGCGCGCTTCGGCCGCATGATCTTCCTCGGTTCGGTGGTCGCGACCTCGGGCATTCCCGGTCAGGCCAACTACGCGGCGTCGAAGGCCGGCCTGATCGGCCTCGCTCGCTCGATCGCCCGCGAACTCGGTTCGCGCAACATCACCGCGAACGTCGTCGCTCCCGGCTTCATCGAGACCGACATGACCGCGGCGATGGAGGACAAGTACATCGAGATGGCCAAGCAGGCCATCCCGCTGGGACGCACCGGCAAGGCCGAGGACGTCGCCGCGGCGATCAGCTTCCTGGCCTCGGATCAGGGCGGCTACATCACCGGCGCGGTACTGCCGGTGGACGGCGGCATGGGCATGGGCAACTAGTTTCACCACGCGACAGCGGGACGTCAGGCTTCGCGCCCGGCTGACATCGACTTCTCTAACCGGACAGGAACATTTCGTGAGCGGAATCCTCGCAGGCAAGACCATCCTGGTGACCGGCATCATCACCGATGCGTCGATCGCCTTCCACACTGCCAAGGTGGCCCAGGAGCAGGGCGCCAAGGTCATCATCACCGGCATCCCCGAGCGACTGCGGCTCATCGACCGCATCGCCAAGCGGCTGCCCCAGGAGGTGCCGCCCGCGATCCCGCTGGACGTCACCGACGAGGAGAGCCTCGGCGCACTGGCCGACAAGGTGCGCGAGCTGGCGCCGGAGGGGATCGACGGTCTCGTCCACTCCATCGCCTTCGCACCGAAGACGCTGATGGGGCCGGACGCCCTGCCGTTCCTCGAGGGACCGGGACCGGACGTCGCGAAGTCGTTCGAGATCTCCGCGTGGAGCTACGCTTCGCTCGCCCGGGCCGCGTTGCCGGTCATGAACGAGGGCGGTTCGATCGTCGGCATGGACTTCGATCCGCGCACCGCGCTGCCGGATTACAACTGGATGGGTGTGGCGAAGGCCGCCCTCGAGTCGGTGAACCGCTACGTGGCTCGCGAGGTCGGCGAGGCCAAGCGCATCCGCTCGAACCTCGTGGCGGCGGGTCCCATCAAGACTCTCGCGGCCAAGGCGATCTCCGGCACGGCCACGGACGACGCCAAGAAGCTGAACATGCTCAATGAGTACTGGGACGGCGCATCACCGATCGGTTGGAACGTCGACGATCCGGGTGTCGTCGGCACCAGCGTCTGCACCGTGCTGTCGGACTTCCTGCCCGGCACCACCGGCTCGATCATCTACGTCGACGGCGGAGCCAGCCACAACACCTGGTTCCCCGAGGACTTCCTGGGCTGATCGTGTCTGACACAGTCGGAGACAGCAGTGCCTTCGAGGCACTGCTGTTTCTTTCTTTCGGCGGCCCGGAGCGGGTCGAGGACGTCCGTCCGTTCCTGGAGAACGTGACCCGCGGACGGGGCGTGCCGCCCGAGCGCTTCGAGGAAGTGGTGCAGCACTACCTCCACTTCGGCGGCGTCTCGCCGATCAACCGGCTGAACCTGGCGATGATCGACGCGCTCGGCGCCGAGCTCACCCGCCGCGGCCGAGATCTCCCGATCTATTTCGGCAACCGGAACTGGCATCCGATGGCGGCGGAGGCGACGCGCCGGATCTACGACGACGGGCACCGCCGGGTACTGGTGTTTCCGACGTCCGCATGGGGCGGTTACTCGGGCTGCCGGCAGTACCACGAGGACATCGCGGCAGCGCTCGGCGCGGGCCTGCCTGCGGACGATCCGTCGTTTGTGATGCGTAAGCTTCCGCAGTTCAGCACGGAGTCGAAGTTCATCGAGGCCGCCGTCTCCGCCCTCCGCACCGCGTTGGGCGAGTTCGAGCGAACCCCGCGCGTGGTCTTCACCGCGCACTCGATTCCGACCTCTGCCGATCGCAACGCGGGCCCGGCAGTCGACGGCGGTCACCTGTACTCGCGACAGGTGCGGGCCGCGGCCGCGGCCGTGGCGCAGGCGCTGGGCATCGAGGAGTTCGACGTCGTGTGGCAGTCGCGGTCCGGTCCGCCGCAGATTCCCTGGCTGGAGCCGGACATCTGCGATCACCTGCGGGACCTGGCGGCCGACGGGGTCCGGGACGTCGCGGTGATGCCGATCGGTTTCGTCTCCGATCACCTGGAGGTGATCTGGGACCTGGACGCCGAAGCCCGCGGGGTGGCCGACGACCTCGGACTCAACTATGTCCGCGTTCCGACGGTGGGCACCGACCCGACGTTCATCTCGCTGATCGCCGACCTCGTCGAACGGTACGTCGACGGCGGCGGCGACACCGCAGCGATGGGCTGCGGCGACAACGGGGCGCTGTGCCGTCCGGACTGCTGCGTGCCCGCACGCAGACCGGCGCGCTCGACAGCGTGATTCGCTGCGAGCGCGCCGGAGACTGCGTTTCGGTCGCCTGCAGACCTAGTCCGACGCGGCGAGGGCCGAACGGAGATCGCGCTTGAGGAGCTTGCCGACCGGATTGCGAGGCAGGACGTCGAGCAACTCCAGACTCTCGGGCAGTTTGAACGAGGCGATCTGGAGACCTCGCAGGTAGGTGATCAGTTCGTCGAGGGTGAGCTCGGTGCCCGGATTCAGCGCGGCCACCACGTGCACGCGTTCGCCCATCACCTCGCTGGGCCGACCGATGACTGCTACCTCAGCCACCGACGGGTGACTGCTGATCAACGCCTCGAGTTCGGCCGGGGCGATATTCATGCCGCCGCGGACGATGAGGTCCTTGGCGCGGTCGACGTATCGCAGGAACTGATTGCGGTCACCGGCGATCTGGAACATCTCGCCGCTTCGGAGGAAGCCCTCGTCGTCGAACGGGCTCGAGACCGCGGACCCGTTCACGTAACCGGCGAAGACCATCGGACCGTCGATGTGAAGCTCGCCGGACCGTCCGGGCTCGGTGATCTCCTCACCGGTGTCGGGGTCGACCAGCTTCAGGGTGATCCAATCGGCCACGCGTGAGGCCCACGTGATGCCCGGCGCACCGTAGCGAGGGAAGTACTTCGCTCGGTCGCTCGGATCGGGGAAGTCCTCGGGACTGGACAGCAGGCCGATGCCTTCGTTGGAGCCGAAGAAGTTGATGATCGCGATGTTCATCTCGTTCTGCCAGCCCGACACCGTGACGGGTTGCAGCGGCGCTGAGCCGGCGCCGACGCGCGTCAGGCTCGAGAGATCGATACGTGAACGCAGGTCGGTGTTGCGCAGCAACTGCAGCAACAGCGCGGGCGGCGCGACCGTGTAGGTGACGCGCTCGGTCGCGATCTGCCCGAAGAACGTCGCGGCGTCGAACGGGTGATGCTGAACCAGGACCGCGCCCGTGCGCAGCCACGGAAGCAGCTTTCCGACGAAGGCCGCCATGTTGATCATCGGGAACGGATTCAGAAGCACGTCGTCCGCGGTCAAGCGGGGAGCGTCCACGCCCGCCCAGGCGAACGACAACCAGTCGTAATGCGCGCGCGGAACTCCCTTGGGCGCACTCTCGGTACCGGAGGTCCAACAGATGGTCAGGCATTCGTTGGGGTCGGCCACATGACCGTGAGCGGCGACGGCCGCGCGGTCTGCGTCGGAGGCCGGGGCCGAGACCAGATGGGTGACGCCCTCCGCGGGCTGGTCGGTCGGTGCGGAGGTCAGCGTCACGATCCGTCGCAGGGTGGGGATGTGCTCACGGACGGCGGCGATCGCCTCCGCGGGTCGCCTGCCTGCGAACTCGGGCACGGTCACCAGGATCGAGAACTGGGCGGTGGACCCCATGCCGACGACTTCGTACTCGCGGTACTGCATGGCAAGCGGGGAGATCACCGCGCCGATACGCCAGGCGGCCAGGTACAGGGTCACGAGCTCGACTCCGTTCGGCATCTGGACGCCGATCACGTCGCCGGGCTTCACCTCGAGGTCCAGCAGGCGGGCGGCCAGGAAGTCGACCTCGGCGTCCACCTCGTTCCAGGACAGTCGACGCGGTTCGGTTCCGACCAGGTTGCGGTTGTTGGCGGGATCGACCAGGGCGAGGGCATCGCCGCGGGCTGCGACTTGATCGCGGAACACCTGGTCGATGGTCTCATCGGTCCAGGCCCCCATCTCGCGGAATCGGCGGATGGTGTCGGGCGGGAACAAACCGGTGGGGCGGGTGTCAGACATGGATCGGGCTCGCTTTCACAGGGAGGGAGGTGAGGCGCTCGAGTGCGCCGAGGTAGTCGGTTGCCAGTGCGTCGACGATCTCGTCGACACTGGTGACGGCGTCAACCACGCCGAGCCCCTGGCCTGCGGCCCAGAGGTCTTTCCAGCGGCGGACGGCGCTGTCGCCCGCCTGGTAGTTGCGATCGGGAGCGGCCTCGCCCAGGGCGTCGGGGTCGATGCCGTTGGCGACCAGACTGGGACGCAGCCACGAGGCCGGTGTGCCGGTGATGCCTGCACTGACGATCAGATCGGCGGGGCCGCTGTCGACGACCATCGCCTTGTACTCGGGGACCGCCATGCTCTCGGCGGCGGGCAGGAACCTGGTGCCCATGTACACCAGGTCCGCGCCCGCCGCGACGGCTCCGGCGACACCGCGGCCGTCGGAGATGCCGCCCCCGATGACCAGGAGCCCGTCGAAGAAGCTGCGGACCTCAGCGGTGAACGCGAAGGGCGACAACGAGCCGGTGTGGCCGCCTGCGCCGACGGAGATGCAGGCCAGGCCGTCAGCGCCCGCCGCAGCGGCCTTCCGGGCCATCGTCAGATCGGCGACGTCGGCGATGACAATGCCACCGTAGGCGTGAACCGCGTCCAGGACCGGAACGGGGGAGCCGAGCGCGGTGATGACGACCGGCGGCCGGTAGCGCTCCACCAGGGCGAGGTCTTCCGCGAGCCGAGCGTTGGTGCGATGGGTGATCAGGTTGACGGCCCAGGGCAGGCACTCGCCGTCGACGGTCAGTGCCGCCGTGATCTCGGCGAACCAGCGGTCGAGTTCGTCGACGGTCCGGCAGTTCTGCGTGGGAAACGCGCCGATGATGCCCGCGCGACCCGCGGCGATCACCAGGTCCGGTCCGGAGACCAGGAACATCGGTGCGGCGACCACCGGAACCGTCAGTCGGGAGAGCAGGGCGCGGGCCGCTTCAGAAGGATTGGTCATCAGTCACAGTCCCATCGAGGTGGCGGGGTGGTCGGCGTCGCGCCAGTTCGGCAGCTGGGATCCCGGGGCCCACGTGGAGTGGGTTCCCGACGAGATCCGTTCGGGCAGGGCCAGTGTGCAGACCGGACCGTCGGACACCCGGGCGGCGTCGAACACGAGGGCATACGAGGCGTCGGCGTTCATATCGGTGGTCAGGGTGATGAGGTAGGCGTCGTCCTCGGCGGTGCCGCCGACCTTCGGCGCGACCGCCGACTCGCTGCCGTAGACGCCGTCGGGCAGGGCGAAGCGCTCCTCGG
>NZ_JAAYXO010000093.1 GCF_012515855.1 Gordonia sp. (in: high G+C Gram-positive bacteria) | reverse complement strand
CCAGAATGTCCGCACACCACGGTGTGCAAGCGTCCTGAACTGCAGTTCTGCGACGAAAAATGTTGCTACAACGGCATCTTCGAGATCGTCGCCCGCGTGAACTCTAAAGCTCGGTCGCAGATTTCGGAGGGTGACACCTTGCCCACCACGCTCACGATGGTGTCGACGGCAGCCCGGCCGGACTGGACGTAGGTTGCGCAGGAGTATCCGTCTGATGCGCGCACGAGACCCACTACGCGGTCCTCGATAGCCCTATCTGCCAACCAGATATCGGACGGACCTGAGTTCAGAGCCTTGTCGGCAGCGAGACTCGGAGAGTTGCCGACAATTTGACTGACTCGAGATTGCTTCGACCCTTCACCCGTCGAGTAGTTCCAGATACAGCCTCGCAGTGTCTGACCGTCTGTTCCTGCTGCATCTCGAACCGAAGCCGGGTCCACTCCGAGTTTCTCGAGTTCATCCGCCCGCATAGCCGTACACGGCTCGTAACGGGTACCACTGTTCGCAGAATTCCATCGATGCGGATGACGAGTATCGAAAGGCAGCCGTTGCCCATCATCATCCAGTTGGCGAGGGCCAGTCGGAGTCGCTAACGATCTCGCTTCCTCCACTTTTGTTTCAGGTACCCCGTGAGTGCAGGATGATAGAACCGCGGCTGAAAAAATACCGACTACAAGTGACCGTCCGAGCCTTACCGCCAGTGTCACTTCGCCCCACCAATCTGGCGCTCACCTTGTTCATCTGCTTCGGCGAGTGCAACCAGAGCAGCCCTTGAGCTCGCCACAAGATTCAGAGAATGCTCGGTGAGTCGCGTCAGGCTCGTGGCCCCGTCTGCCAAGTTCGCGCGGAGCCGAGTGTAGAACTCAGCCCCTTCCACGCATCCCCCGCCGAAGTAGTTCCTCCTCACGACGATCCTCAAGCGGTCCGCCAACTCCCCCAACTCGTCCGCGCAGTCCTGGGCGGCCTGAGCTCGCTTCTGCCATTGCTCTCGCTGGTAGACCAGGTCCGACAAGCTGTCCTCCAGTGCGTGTGCGCGGTCGGCTCAGACCCTGTAGCGGAGACCGTCACCCCCCATTAGAGACGGTCTCCGCTTCAGAATCCCCCGGGCCGGCAAAGTCTGCTGATTCTCACGGCTTGTAAATTAGACGCAGCGCAAGGCCAAACGGTTCCACTTTTTTCGAAGTTTCTTTCCCCGTTGACTTTTCGCCTGGTCAGGACTGCGGGCACACGCCGTCGCAGCGACCCCCGCCGCGACTACACTCCGAACGCATGGCATACGACCTTGAACCGTTCGACGAGTCCTACTTCGACACAGCGCCGATGAGCTACGAGATCGACGTCAACATTCCCGTCGCGCCGGAGACCGCCTGGGCCGAGTTCACGCGACAGAACACCCTGGACTGGTGTCGGGCTCTCAACTCGGTGCACTACACCTCACCCGCCCCGTACCAGGTCGGGACAACGCGATCGGTGGTCCTGGCACCCGGCTTCATCAAGATGGATGAACTCTTCTTCCTGTGGGACGAGAACTCTGAGACCTCGACGTACAAGCACGCTTTCCACGGCGTCCGCGCCAGCATTCCCGGGCTGAAGAAGTTCGGCGAGTACACCGAGGTGTCCCCGACCGAGAACGGTTCGCGCCTGGTGTGGAAGTTCGCCATGGAGTTGGGCGGCGTGAGCCTGCCGTCGTTCCTGTCCGGACCGATCTCGAGCGGAGCATTCGGCACCGTGAAGAACGACACCATCAAGTACTTCGCGACGCTCTGACAAAGCCCGCTCGACTGCTCGACACGCCCGACGCACACGGCTCTGGAACCGGTTGACCACAGCGTGCGTCTAATCGGCATGAACGATCGCCGATCGGTCCCGCTGCGCGTTGCCGAACATCTGGCCGACAACGACGGCGTGATCACGACGGCACAGGCCGCCGCACTCGGCATGTCACCGGGCCAGGTCCGCGCGCGGCGGGACAGCGGACTCTGGATACCGCACGCGCGCTCGACCTTCCTGTCGGCCGAGCACCGCATGACCGACCTGGCGCGCGTACGCATCGTGAGTTCCGCACACCACGGGGCGGTCGTAGACCGAACCTCGGCTGCCTTCCTCCACGACCTGACCGATCGACTCCCCGACCAGGTCACTGCCTCGGTTCCGCGCAGCGGCGCGCGAGGGACCGCCTGCTCGGTCCCGGCATCCGTTCGCCGCCGGACGTTCCCGACCGAAGACCTGACCGTCGTGAAGGGACTGTGCACCACCGCGCCGGCGTTGACGGTCCTGTCGGCCGCCGCCGACCTCGACGACGGCATCGCCATGATGGATCGCGCGCTCCAGACGAAACGAGTCACGCTGAAGCAGCTGCGCGCCGCGTTGGACCGCAATGCGGGCGCCTACGGGATGCGCGTGGCGCGAACGCTGCTGGCCTCCGCCGAGGACCTCTCCGAGTCCGAGCTGGAACGCAAGTTCGTCCGCTTCCTTCACAAACACCAGATCACCGGCTGGCAGCAACAGGTGTGGATCGGCAATCGCCGGCTCGACTTTGTGTGGCCTGCCGAACAGATCGCGGTCTCACTGCACGGCTGGGCTTTTCACCACCAGCACGATCGGTGGGAGACCGATCAGGAGACCACCAGCGGGCTCGCGGCGATCGGCTGGATTCCGCTGATCTTCACGTGGAAGCGTCTCGTGTACAGCGAGAACGAGGTGCTCACCGAACTGAGCTCCGCGCTTGAGCTCCGGCGGTCGGTCGGCTGATGCAACTTCGGCGACTTTCCGGTTCTGGTGAACCGGAAAGTCGCCGAAGTTGGTTTGAAAGCCGAGCCTTCTGCCTATGCCAGTGCCTGGCGCACGTCCTCGAGGAGGTCGGCGGCGTCTTCGATGCCGACAGACAGCCGAACGAGGTTGTCCGGGACCTCCAGCAGCGACCCCGCGGTCGATGCGTGGGTCATGGCGCCCGGATGCTCGATCAACGACTCGATACCGCCGAGCGACTCCGCGAGCGTGAAGATCTTGGTGCGCGCGCAGAAGTCGAGAGCCGCGTCACGACCACCGCTCAGCTGCACGGAGATCATGCCGCCGTAGCGGCTCATCTGCTTGGCCGCTGCCTCGTGGCCCGGATGATCGGCCAGGCCCGGATACAGGACCTTCTCGATCTTCGGGTGCGAGCTGAAGAACTCGACCAGTGCCTCGGCGTTGTCGCAGTGACGTTCCATGCGGACGGCGAGAGTCTTGATTCCACGCATGGTGAGGTAGGCGTCGAACGGACCGGGCACGGCGCCCGCGCCGTTCTGCAGGAAGGCGATGTCGGCGTCGAGCTTCTCATCGTTGGTGATGATGGCGCCGCCGACCACGTCCGAGTGCCCACCGAGGTACTTGGTGGTGGAATGCACCACCACGTCGGCGCCAAGTTCCAGCGGACGCTGCAGGTACGGGGTGGCGAAAGTGTTGTCGACCACCAGCTTGGCACCGGCGGCGTGCGCCACCTCGGCGATCGCGGCGATGTCACCGACATTGAGCAGCGGGTTGGTCGGCGACTCGATCCACACCAGCTTGGTCTGCGGCGTGATCGCCGCGCGGACGGCATCGACGTCGACCACCGGTGCCACCGAGTAGGTGATGCCCCACTCGGAGAACACCTTGTCGATGAGCCGGAAGGTGCCGCCGTAGGCGTCGTTCGGGATCACCAGGTGATCACCGGGACGCAGCGTGGCGCGCAGCAGCGCGTCGGTGGCCGCCATGCCGGACGCGAAACCGCGACCGTACTGCCCGGATTCGATGGCAGCGAGGTTGTCCTCCAGGACGCGGCGGGTCGGGTTGCCGGTGCGGGCGTACTCGAAACCGTCGCGCATGCCGCCGACGCCGTCCTGGGCGAAGGTGGAGCTGGCGAAGATCGGCACGTTGACCGCGCCGGTGCGACTGTCGGGCTCCCAGCCCGCATGAATGGCCTTGGTCGAAAAGCCCTGCTCAGTCACTAGTTCTCCTCCTGGATCTTGGGAACGATGGGGTTGGTGCTCGCGAAGGCCAGCAGGTCGTGGCGAGTGATCACGCCGACCGGCTTGCCGTCTTCCACCACCATCAACGCATCGGAGGTGCTCAATGCTTCCATCGCCGACGAGACCGGCTCGCCGGCACCGATCAGCGGGAAGGGCGCACCCATGTGCGCCGACACCGGATCAGCGAGGTTGGCACGACCCTCGAAGACGGCGCTGAGCAGATCACGCTCGGACACTGCTCCGGCGACCTCGCCCGCGGTGATCGGCGGCTCGGCGCCGACCACCGGCATCTGCGAGACACCGAACTCGCGAAGGATCTCGATCGCATCGCGGAGCGTCTCCTGCGGGTGCGTGTGAACCAGGTCGGGCAACGTGCCGCCCTTGCCGCGCAGCACGTCGCCGACGTGCGATTCGGTGCGCTCGACCCCGTCGAGCGGGGTCCGCAGGAAGCCGTAGCTGTTCATCCAGTCGTCGTTGAAGATCTTCGACAGGTAGCCGCGGCCGCCGTCGGGCAGCAGCACCACCACAACGGCGTCGGGGCCCTCGCGCTCGGCGACGCGCAGCGCGGCGACTACCGCCATGCCGCACGAACCGCCGACCAGCAGTCCCTCTTCACGAGCCAGACGACGCGTCATGTCGAACGAGTCGGCGTCCGAGACCGCGATGATCTCGTCGGGCACGGTGGGGTCGTACGCGCCGGGCCAGAAGTCTTCGCCGACGCCTTCCACCAGGTACGGCCGACCGGAGCCACCGGAGTACACCGAGCCCTCGGGGTCGACGCCGACCACCTTGACCTTGCCGTCGGAGATCTCCTTGAGGTAGCGCCCGGTGCCGGTGATGGTTCCACCGGTGCCGACACCCTCGACGAAGTGGGTCACCTTGCCGTCGGTGTCGCGCCAGATCTCCGGACCGGTGGTCTCGTAGTGGCTCAGCGGACCGTTCTGGTTCTCGTACTGGTTCGGCTTCCAAGCACCCTCGATATCCCTGGTGAGGCGATCGGAGACGTTGTAGTAGCTGTCCGGGTGCTCCGGCGGCACCGCCGTCGGGCACACCACGACCTCCGCGCCGTACGCGCGCAGGACGTTGCGCTTGTCCTCGGCCACCTTGTCGGGGCACACGAAGATGCACTTGTATCCGCGCTGCTGGGCCACGAGCGCCAGTCCGACGCCCGTGTTGCCGGAGGTCGGCTCGACGATGGTCCCGCCGGGCTTCAGTTCACCGGAGGCCTCAGCGGCGTCGATCATGCGGGTGGCGATGCGGTCCTTGGCACTGCCACCCGGGTTCATGTACTCGATTTTGGCCGCAACCAGACCCGATCCGGGCTTGACGACCTTGTTCAGCTTGACCAGTGGAGTGTTTCCGACCAGGTCCACGACATGATTGGCGATGCGCATGCCCCCATATTCCCATCTACGTCGAAACTGCGCCGGATCGGGCCGCGAATGGGTCTGGGGCCGATCACCGCAGGTGCCGTGGAGTAACCTGACGCACATGCCAGAAGCTGTCATTGTCTCAACTGCCCGTTCCCCGATCGGCCGCGCCGGTAAGGGCTCGCTCAAGGACCTCCGTCCCGACGAGCTCGCCCGCCAGATGATCGCGACCGCCATCGCCAAGGTCCCCGAGCTCAACGTCTCCGACATCGAGGACATCCACCTCGGCATCGGCCAGCCCGGTGGCGCAGGCGCCTACAACATCGCGCGTTCGGTCGCGGTCCAGCTGGGCCTCGATCACGTCCCCGGTGTCAGCGTCAACCGCTACTGCTCGTCGTCGCTGCAGACCACCCGCATGGCGCTGCACGCCATCAAGGCCGGCGAAGGCGACGTCTTCATCTCCGGTGGCGTCGAGAGCGTCTCGAGCTTCGGCTACGCCGGTGCCGCCGACGGCCTCCCGAACTCCAAGAACCCGCTGTTCGACGAGGCGCAGGCGCGTACCGCCAAGACCGCCGAGGGCGGCGCGGGCAAGTGGCACGACCCCCGCGAAGACGGCCTGATCCCCGACGTCTACATCCCGATGGGCGAGACCGCCGAGAACGTCGTCTCGTACACCGGCATCTCGCGCGAGGACCAGGACCGCTGGGGCGTCCTGAGCCAGAACCGCGCCGAGAAGGCCATCAACGAGGGCTTCTTCGCACGCGAGATCGACGCCATCACCCTGCCCGACGGCACCCAGGTCACCACCGACGACGGCCCGCGCGCAGGCACCACCTACGAGAAGATCTCGCAGCTGAAGCCGGTCTTCCGCCCCGACGGCACCATCACCGCGGGCAACGCCTGCCCGCTGAACGACGGCGCCGCCGCCCTCGTCATCATGAGCGACACCAAGGCCAAGGAACTGGGCCTCAAGCCGCTGGCGCGCATCGTCGCGACCGCGGCCACCGGCCTGTCCCCCGAGATCATGGGCCTCGGCCCGATCGAGGCGGTGCGCAAGGTGCTGCGTGTTTCGGGCATGTCGATCTCCGACATCGACCTGTTCGAGATCAACGAGGCGTTCGCAGTCCAGGTTCTGGGATCGGCGGCCGAGCTCGGCATCGACCACGACAAGCTGAACGTCTCGGGCGGCGCCATCGCGCTGGGCCACCCGTTCGGCATGACCGGTGCCCGCATCACCACCACCCTGCTGAACAACCTGAACACCTACGACGGCCAGTTCGGCATCGAGACCATGTGTGTCGGTGGCGGCCAGGGCATGGCGATGGTGCTCGAGCGCCTCTGAGCCACCCCGCTCCACCCGCTCTGACAGAAGGACGGGCCCGGATCGCTCCGGGCCCGTCCGTTCTGTTTTCCACTCAGTCCAGCGCGTCGACCTTCTCGCGAGCCGGCCGCTCGTCGTCGGGAACCGCAGCGTCCGATTCCTTCGGCGTACGCACCAGCAGACCGAGGGCCACCACCACCAGCGCGAGCGCACCCGCGCAGTAGAACACCGTCCGCACCCCGTTGGTGATCGCGTCCGGCCCCGCGACGCCCGCGTCCTGGTCGGCGGTGGAGACCACCGTCATGATGGTGATGAACAGCGCGGTGCCTGCCGCGCCGGCCACCTGCTGCAAGGTGCCGAGCACTGCGGATCCGTGCGAGTACAGGCGCGGGGTCAGCGAGCTCAGGCTCAGGGTCATGAGCGGCGTGAAGGTTGCCGCCAGACCGAGGCAGAGGACCGTCTGCCCACCCACCAGCAGCCAGGCGGACGCTCCGGAGGTCACCAGCGTCAGCAACCAGACGCCGGAGGCGATCAGCAGGGTTCCCGGGATCACCAGGATCCGCGCGCCGCGGGCGTCGTAGATGCGGCCGATCAGCGGCGCAGCCAAGCCCATCAGGAGTCCTCCCGGCAGCATCAGCAGACCGGTGGCCGACGGACTCAGCTGCAGCACTTCCTGGGCGAAGTACGGAACCACGATGAAGGTGCCCATCATCGTCGCCATCGCAGCGACCATCAGGACGATCGCGAGCGTGAACGCCGGCGAGGCGAACACCCGCAGGTCCAGCAGGGCGCGATCGGTGCGCTGCAGGTGCAGCTGGCGGAGGACGAAGAACGCCAGACCCGCGCCGCCGACCAGGAACGGGATCCACACGGGCATCGACGCCTCGCCCTTGGCGGCCTCACCGATCGCGACCAGACCGTACACCAGGCCGCCGAAACCGAACACGGCCATCGGCAGCGAGGCGTAGTCCACCGGCTCCGACGTCCGGTCGCCCACCGGCCGCACGAAGATCGCACCCACCACCAAGGCGATCAGCGCGATCGGCAGGACCACACCGAAGATCCAGCGCCAATGCCAATGATCGAGGATGAATCCCGACAACGTCGGACCGAGCGCGGGCGCCACGGCGATCACCACCGAGATGTTGCCCATCATCACGCCGCGCCGGGTCTCCGGGACCAGCGTCATGACCGTCGTCATCAACAGGGGCAGCATGATCGCGGTGCCGAGAGCCTGGATCACCCGCGCGCCGAGCAGCACGGAGAAGCCCGGTGCGACGACCGCCAGTGCGGTCCCCGCGGCAAACAGCGTCATGGCGGCCAAGTACATGGTGCGCGTGCCGAACCGCTGGATCAGGAAGCCGGTCAGCGGAATCACCACGGCCATCGTCAGCATGAAGATGGTGGTGAGCCACTGCCCGCGGGTGGGGTCGGCGCCCAGATCGCGCTGCAGGACCGGCAGGGCCACGCTCATCACGGTCTCGTTGAGGATGACGACGAAGGTCGCAACGATGAGCGTCGCGATGATCGTCAGGTCTGTCCGCGCCAGCCGATCGTCGGATGGGTGCGCGGCGGTGGTACTCGTCATCTCTCCCTTTGGGCCGGTACCTGGTCGCGGCGGTGCCGCCGCGACAGAACTGTCTCAGCCAACATCACCCGACGACACGACGCAACTGAAATTCCACCAGGTGAGGACCTACCCGCCGGAACGTCGCAAAAGGCCCGACCAGCACTGGTTTCCAGTGCCGATCGGGCCTCTCGCCAATGTCAGGCGAGCAAGACCTAGTCGCTGTTGAAGTAGCTCAGCAGACGCAGGATCTCGACGTACAGCCACACCAGCGTGACCGTCAGACCGAGGGCGACGCCCCAGGCAGCCTTCGACGGCGCACCGGCGCGGATCAGTTCGTCGGCCTGGTCGAAGTCGAGCAGGAACGAGAACGCGGCCAGCGCGATGCAGACCAGCGAGAAGATGATCGCGATCGGACCACCGTCGCGCAGGACGCCAGCGCTGCCGGTGAACAGACCGATGACCAGGTTGCCCAGCATCAGGACCAGGACGCCGATCATGCCCGCCATCAGCATGCGCGTGAAGCGCGGCGTGACGCGGATGGCGCCGACCTTGTAGACGACCAGCATGCCGAAGAACACGCCGAAGGTGCCGAGGACGGCCTGCCCGATCAGTGCGCCGGCGGAGGTGTCACCGGTGATGACCCAGTTGCCGAAGACATACGAGATCGAGCCGACGAAGAGACCTTCGAATGCGGCGTACGACAACACGATGGCCGGGTTGTCCTGCTTGCGCCCGAAGGTCGCGATCAGGACGAGGACCAGGCCGCCGATCGCGCCGACGGCCATCAGCGGCGTCGCCAGCGAGGCCTGCTGATCGATGGCGAAGTAGGCGCCGAGAGCGACGAGCGTCAGGACGCCGAGCGTCATCGCGGTCTTGGTGACCACGTCGTCGATGGTGAGCGGGCGGGCACCGGTCTGCGGTACGTAACCCTGGGTGTACTGGTCGGTGTACTGCTGCTGACCGGCGGCCATGGAAGCCTGACCGGCCCCGGCGAGCCCCTGACCGAAGGAGGCGTAACCGCCGGCGTCCTTCTTGTTGTCACGGACCACGCCACGCATGATCGGGTTGGAACTTTCTCGCACCACTGCTCCTTAAGCAAAGACGTGCAACGGACTCTTGGCTGACTTACCGATACAACGTTCGCCTAGCCGATTAAGTTCCACATTACCTAACTGTCGGATCTTGGCAGCGTCGGATCTTGACCCAGACCTCGACACGCGGCCCGGAGCGTCGCCTCCGCCATCTGCAGGTCGTCCCCCCACGGGAGTCCGGGCTTGGCGATCATCAGCGACGCCAGGCCATGCGCCGTCGACCACAGCTGCAGGACCGTCGGCACGGGGTCGCCCGGCGGGATCAGCCCCTGCTCCATCAACGCGGTCACCGTCTCCGAGAAGTGGACGAACGCCGACGACAACAGCACCTCGTCGGTGAGCGTCGGCTTGCCGGGCGGGGTGATCCGAGAAAACGTGATTCGATACATCACCGCACTGTCGATGGCGAAGCGCACGTAGGCCAGACCTTGGGCGAGGCCGCGCTCCAAGGGATCGTCGATCCCCTCCGCCGCCTGCATCATGACCTCGTCGAACCCCTCGAAGAAGCGGGCGCACACGGCGTCGAGCAGCGCGTCCTTGTCCTCGAAGTGCAGGTAGATCGACGGCGAAGTGACGCCAACGCGGCGGGCGACGGCACGGATCGAGACCTTCTCCTCGCTACCGGACTCGATCAGCAGATCGGTGGTCGCCGTGATGATCTCGTCCGCGAGCTGTTCCCCGGATCCGCGGGGCGACCGCGGACGCCGCGTGACGTCCCCACTCATACGAGCTGATCACTCCTCTGTGAATCCGATCCGATCGTGCAGCTTGCGCAGCGGTGCCGGCGCCCACCAGTTTCCCACTCCCATGATCCGCATGAACGCGGGGACAAGTAGCATCCGGATGATCGAGGCGTCCATCAGGACCGCGATGGTCAGGCCGACACCGAACATTCGCATGAACGAGACCTCGGATGCCGCGATTCCAGCGAAAACGATGCTCATCAGCAACGCGGCCGCGGTGACCACGCGCCCGGTACGAGCCAACCCGACCGCCACCGCGTGGTCGTTGGCGGCCTTCGTCTTGTCGGACTTCAGCCACTCCTCGCGGATGCGCCCCAGCAGGAACACTTCGTAGTCCATCGACAGCCCGAAGGCGATGCAGAACATCAGCACCGGCATGGTGGCGACCAGGTAGCCGGTCGGCGTGGTGCCGAACGCACCGAGGTGACCGTCCTGGAAGATCCACACCATCGCCCCGAACGTCGCGGACAGCGACAGCACATTGAGGACCAGCGCCTTGATCGGGAGCACCACGCTGCCGCTGAACAGGAACAACAGGATGTAGGTGGTCACTGCGATCACCACCAGGACCCACGGCAGATAGGTGAACAGGGCCTGCACCACGTCGAAGTTCATCGCGGCCATGCCGGTGAAACGCACCTCGACACCCGGTGGAGCGGGTACGTCGCGCAAGGTCTGAATCTGATCCTGGCCGTCGTCGCCGAGTGGGTCCGCAGCACTGGAGATCGTGATGAGGGAGAGGTCGCCCGCGCGATCGGCCGGGTTTCCGGGCGCCACCTGCCTGCCGTCCACCACGACACCGATCGGGGTGGTCACGGCGCCGACACCCTCGACCTTCGACAGGCTGACCGCGTACTCGCGCAGAGCGTCGTCGGTCACCGCACCGTCGACCACCGCGGTGACGGTACCGCCGGAGTTCTGGGCGTACTCGGCGTCGATCTCCTGCTGAACCGCATGCGCCGACGCGGACGCGGGGAGCACCCGCTCGTCGGGGAAGCCGAACTTGATGCCCAGGAAGGGCGCACCGAGGACCAGCAGGATCACCGGCACCACAATCGCGACCGGCACCGCTCGTCGCAGCACGGTCATCGCGACCCGGTACCAGCCGGTCTGCTCCACGGACTTCGGCTGCGGCTCGGGGCGGCCGAGTCTGCGACGAATCCAGGCGCGAACGTTCAGTGCGTCGATGCGCTCACCCAAGAGCATCAGCAGCGCGGGGGTGATGACGAGCGCCGCCAGCACCGCGACGACCACCACGCCGATGCCTGCGTAGGCGAACGAACGCAGGAAGTACATCGGGAAGATCGCCAGCGCCGCGAGCGACAGCCCCACGGTGATGCCTGAGAACAGGACGGTGCGACCAGCGGTGTCCATGGTGCGGATGATGGCCGACCGCCGGTCCAGACCGCGCTCCAACTCTTCGCGGTAGCGCGTGACGATCAGCAGCGTGTAGTCGATCGCCAGGGCCAGGCCCATCGCGGTGGTGAGGTTGAGCGCGAAGATCGAGACGTCGGTGAAGCCTGCGACCAGCCGCAGGAAGGCGAGGGTGCCGACGATCGACGCGACGCCGATCAGCACCGGTAGCGACGCTGCGATCACGCCGCCGAACACGACGATCAGCAGCAGGAAGCTGATCGGGATGGCGATCGCCTCGGCCACCAGCAGGTCTTTGGACGTCTGCTCGTTGACCTGACTGAACATCAGCGCCTGTCCGCCGACCGAGACCTCGAACCCGTCGGTGGTCCCGGTCAACTGTTGCGACAGGTCCTCGGCCCGGCCGGGAGCGAGCTCGTCGCCGCCCGCGACGCCCGCGATGATCAGCGTCGACGTCTTGTCGCGGCTCAGCAGCTCACCGGCCAGGCTCGGGTCCGCCCAGACGTTGAGGATCGGCTTCTCGATGTAGTCGGTGGCCTCGAGCTGGGCGACGATCTTCTGACCGACCGCGGCGGCCTCGGGGCTGGTCGACATGTCCGTGCCGACCGCGCCGTCGATCTTGACCACCAGCGTCGCTCCACCGCGGTGGAACTGCTGATCGAGCACATCGCGGGCGTGCGACGACTCGGCATTCGGATCCTCGAAGCCGCCGGCCAGCATCTTGTCGGCCGCCCCGAGTCCGTACGCACCGCATAGCGCGAGCACGACGACGACCATCGTGAGGACTAGCTTCGGCGCGGCGATGACGCGCTCGGTCAATCTTGTGATCATGGTCGGTCCCCTGCTCGACGGATGACTTATCGCCGGTAACTTATCAGCGTTATCCCAACGACCGGAACCCCTGTGACGACCTTCGTGATTCACCCCATACTGAAATTGCAACGTGTTTCAATGCACACATGGCGGCGACCGATGATGCGAAGAACGCACAAGTAGCGAGGCCGAGCGAGTCTCGACGCGACCCCGAATGGCTACGACAGCGGCTCGACCGTTGGCTCCGACAGCACGAGGGATCGGACGCACGCGTCACCTCCGTCACCGTCCCCGAGTCCAACGGCATGTCGAGCGAGACCCTCCTCGCCGAGGCCTCGTGGGGCGGACAGGACCACTCGCTCGTCGTCCGCGTCGCACCGCAGGCCGACAGCGACCCGGTGTTCCCCCGCTACGACCTCGACGGCCAGTTCCGACTGATCGAGCACGTCCGCGCGCACTCCGACGTCCCGCTGCCGCGACTCTGGTGGTCGGAGACCGGCGACGCCGCTCTGGGCGCACCGTTCTTCGTGATGGACCGTGTCGACGGCGACGTGCCGCCCGACGTGATGCCGTACAACTTCGGCTCGTGGGTGTCAGAGGCAACCGAAGAACAACGCGCACAGCTGATGCGCGAGTCGGTCGCGGTGCTCGCCAAGGTGCACGCGGTGCCGATTCCGGACGGAGACCTCGTCGCACCACCGGTCGGCGACGAGAGTCCGCTGCGGGCCCACGTGCGCCGGCTCCGCGAGTTCTACGATTGGGCCACGCAGGGCCGCGCCGGGTCGCCGCTGATCGAGCGCGCCTTCGCCTGGGTCGACGAGAACCTCCCCGAGGTCGACGACAACGTCTTGACCTGGGGCGACGCCCGGATCGGCAACATCATGTACCGGGACTTCACGCCCGTCGCCGTGCTCGACTGGGAGATGGCCGCGATCGGTCCGCGCGAGCTCGACATCGCGTGGATGATCTTCCTCCACCGCTTCTTCCAGAATCTCGCCGAGATGGCGACCCTCGACGGTCTGCCCGACTTCCTGCGACGCGAGGACGTCGCCGCCGAGTACCTGAACCAGACCGGGTATCAGCCGAAGAACCTTGACTTCTACACCGCCTACTCGGCACTGATCCATGCGGTCATCATGTTCCGCATCCAGTGCCGTGCCATTCATTTCGGGCACGCCGAAGAGCCCACCGATCCCGACGAACTGATCATGCACCGCGTCACGCTCGAGGCGATGCTCGCGGGCACCTACTGGGGACAGGTGAAGTAGATGCTTTCGGAAATGGACGACTACCCGATCCATCAGGTCGCCGAGGTGATCCGACACGTAGAAACGTCGGACCGGAACTTCTACGACCGCTACTACTTCAACTGCCACCACGGCAACCCCGACGACCCGTGGCTGATCGTCGGCCTCGGCGTCTACCCGAACCTCGGCGTCACCGACTGCTTCGCGGTGGTCCGCCACGGCGACGACCACATCGTGGTCCGCGGCTCCAAGGCGCTCGGCGCCAACCGCAACGACCTGCGGGTCGGCCCGTTCACCGTCGAGGTGATGGAGGGCCTGCAGAAGCTCCGCGTACGGCTCGAGCCCGGCCATGGCGACCTGTCGTTCGACCTCGTCTTCGACGCCGACGGTCCCGCGGCCCTGGAGCCCCGCCACTTCCAGCGCCAGCTGGAACGGGTCACCTTCGACACCATGCGCTTCGTCCAGACCGGCCGGTGGACCGGATCGCTGACCGTCGACGGCACCGACTTCGACGTCGAACCCGAGACCTGGCGCGGCAACCGCGACCGGTCGTGGGGCGTGCGCCCGGTCGGCGAGGCCGAGCCACCCGGTCGTCGTGCCGCGAACACCGACGCCACGTCGTTCTTCTGGATCTACTCGGTAATGCGCTTCGACGACTACGCGATCAGCGTCCTGGTCCAGGAGTTGCGGACCGGCGAGCGGATCATGGGCGACGCCCGCCGCATCTGGAACGACCCCGCGCGCGAAGCGGAGTGGCTGGGCCGCGTGGAGCACGACATCCGGTTCGTCTCCGGCGGTCGCGAACCGGCCTCGGCGACCCTGCGTTTCGTGAAGCCGAACGGCGACGTGACCACCGTCGAGTGCGCGCCGAAGCTCGCCAACTTCATCGGCTTCGGCACCGGCTACGGCCTCGAGCAGGACTGGCGTCACGGCATGTGGCAGGGCGGCGAGAAGGTCGAGTCGCTGCGCCACAAGGTGTCCGAGCTCGACGCGACCATGAAGATGTTCTGCCCCGCCGACTACCTCGCCGACTTCGAGCTCACCGAGGTAGACGGAACCGTGGTCCGCGGGCAGGGGCTGTTCGAGTTCTCGGTGATCGGTCCGCACGACCAGTACGGCTTCACCGAGTACGTCGACGTCGCACCGTAGGTGGCGCACGACCGGCCCGAAAGTCCTCTAACGGTAGCCTTAGCTCATGTTTCAGATTCGCGGCGTGACGCGGACTTTCCCGTCCCGTCCGGAACCGGTCCGGGCACTGCGCGGCGTCGACCTCGACGTCGCCGACGGCGACCTGACGGCGATCCTCGGGCCCTCCGGCTGCGGCAAGACCACCCTGCTGCGGATCCTCGCCGGCTTCGACCGCCCCGATTCCGGCGAGGTCCGCCTCGGCGGCGAGGTGGTGGCAGGCCCCGGCGTCTTCGTGAAACCGGAGAAACGGAGCGTCGGCATCGTCGCGCAAGAGGGCGCGCTGTTCCCGCACCTGAGCGTCGCCGCGAACATCGCGTACGGCCTTCCCGGCGGGCGGCTGTCGTCGTTGCGCGCCGCGGACCGCGCGAAGCGGGCCGAACGCGTGGAGGAGATGCTCCGCCTGGTGGGTCTGCCCGGCTACGGCGACCGGCGCCCCGCCCAACTGTCCGGCGGCCAGCAGCAGCGCGTCGCTCTCGCACGAGCGTTGGCCCCGGCCCCGTCGGTGATCCTGCTCGACGAGCCGTTCTCGGCGCTCGACGCGGCCCTGCGCGTCGACCTCCGCGAGGAGGTGCGCGACCTTCTGCGCAGCATTCGCACCACCGCGGTCCTGGTGACCCACGACCAGAACGAGGCGCTCTCGCTGGCCGACAACGTCGCACTGATGCGCGATGGGCGCGTGGTTCAGGCAGGCACTCCGCACGACATGTACGCCCATCCCGCCGACCCGGAGGCCGCCGCCTTCCTGGGCGATTCGGTGCAGGTGGCGTGCGAGGTGGTCGCAACCGACGACACCGCCGGAACCGCGACGGTTCAGTGCGCGCTCGGCACCCTGCGAGTCACCCGCGACGCCGTCCACGACCAAACCCTCGTGCTGCGGCCCGAGCAGATCGAGATCGCCGACTCCGGGGTCCCGGCCCGGGTGGCGGCCACGCGGTACTTCGGTCACGACGGTCTGGTTCAGCTCACCCTCGGCGACGGGACACCGCTGCGCCTGCGAATCGCGGGCGACCACCTGCCTGCGGTGGACGCAGACGTCAAGGTGCGCGCGATCGCCGCCGGGTGACGGACGCTGCTGCCCCGGTCAGCACCCCTCGGGCCCGCGAACCCAAAGGCAAGACTATCCTCACTTTTGTCGCACTAAGTGGTGGTCACCACGTGAATGCGACTTCTGACCCCCCGGAAGAATTGAGAACCCATGTCCCTTCAGTGGAAGCGGAGCCGCTCGGCGCGGCTCCTGGCTGTCGGCGTCGCTGCCGTCACTGCGATCGGCTTGGCAGGCTGCTCGTCGTCCGACGACAGTTCCAGCGACACCATCACCCTGTACTCCGGTCAGCACGAGGACTTCGCGAAGGCGCTCGCCGCCGGGTTCGAAGAGGAGACCGGCATCAAGGTGGAGGTCCGCGCGGGCAAGGACGCCGAGATGGTCGGACAGATCGTCGAAGAGGGCGATCGCTCCAAGGCCGACGTCGTCCTCACTGAAGAACCGGGTCCGTTGGGCACCCTGGACTCCAAGGGCCTCCTGGCCCCCGTCGACAAGGGCACGCTGACCGTGCCCGACCAGCGCTTCGTGCCGTCGACCGGCAACTGGCTCCCGGTGGCGGGCCGCGCTCGGGTGCTGTTCTACAACCCGACCAAGATCGCCGAGGACAAGCTGCCGACGTCGATCCTCGACCTCACCAAGCCCGAGTGGAAGGGCCGCTTCGCCTACGCTCCGTCGGGCGCCTTCAAGTCGACCACCACGTACCTGATCAACACGATCGGCGAACAGCGCACCCTCGAGTGGCTGAAGGGCATCAAGGCCAACGGCGTCAACGAGCAGAAGAACGGCAAGGTCCGCGACAGCGTCGAGGCCGGTCAGCACGAGTTCGGCCTGTCGAACCACTACTACTGGTACATCCTCGCCAAGGAGAAGGGCGGCGCGGACAAGCTGACCTCGCGCGTGCACTACATGCGGAACGACGACGCGGGCTCGCTCGTCCTCGCCTCCGGCGCCGCGGTCCTGAAGTCCAGCGACAAGCAGAAGCAGGGCGCGGAGTTCCTGAAGTGGATGGCCTCGCCCGAGGGCGGCCAGAACGTCGTCGCCACCGACACCCCGCAGTTCCCCATGTCGGCGGGCGTCGCGAGCGCCTACGGCCTGCCGACGCTCGACTCGCTGAACTTCCCGAAGTTCGATCAGTCGTCGCTGCAGAACGTCGACCAGGCCAACGACCTGCTCAAGCAGGCCGGCATCGTCTAGGTCTCACCGAAGCACCGTCACCCGATGAGTGAATTCACCAACGACTCCGGCTCGACCGTCCTCGCGGCGCTCGAGCCGGAGCCGTCGGCGATCGACGCCGCCCTGCCACCGGCGCGACGACGTGCCCGGCCGCAGCGACGACTGCCGCTGACCCTGGTGATCCCCGGCATCGTCGTCGCGGTGGCGTCGCTGGCGCCTGCCGCCTACCTGCTGCTGCGTGCCGGATTCAGTTTCTCGCTGCTGTGGTCGGAGCTCGACGGCCCCACCACGCTGCCGCTGATCGGCAACACGGTGAAGCTGGTGGTGATCGTCGCCGTCTGCGCGAGCGTGCTCGGCGTCGGCGCCGCGGTCCTCATCGCCCGAACCACCCTGCCGTTCCCCCGCGTGTGGACCGTCCTGCTGACGCTGCCGCTCGGTGTGCCGACCTTCGTCGGCTCGTACGCGTGGGTCGCCTTCAGCTACCGCTACTTTCCCGAGTCCGATCTCATCTTCGGGCTCGGCGGCGCGTCGGCCATCCTGACCCTCACGCTGTTTCCCTACGTCTTTCTTCCCGTGCTCACCGCACTTCGTCGCCTGGACCCGGCGCAGGAGGAGGCCGCCCGCGCCCTCGGACACGGCCCGCTGTGCGCGTTCGTCCGCATCACACTCCCCCAGCTCCGCCCCGCGATCGCGACCGGGCTGCTGATCATCAGCCTGCACCTGCTGGCCGAGTACGGCGCGGTGCAGATGCTGAACTACGAGACCCTCACCACCGCGATCGTGCAGCGCTACAACATTCTCGGCATGCCGGAATCGGCGCGCTCGCTGGCGGTGGTCCTCGCGATCGGTGCCCTCCTGCTGTTGGTGTTCGATCGTCTGCTGCGCGGCCGCGGAACCCCGATTCGCACCGGCGTCGGCACCCCGCGCCCGCCGATGCGATGGCGCCTGGGCCTGTCCGCACCCCTCTGGATCACACTGTGCGCCGCGGTCGTGGTCGCCGCGCTCGCGGTCCCTCTGTGGGTCACCGCGTCGGGCATCGTCGACCATCTCACCGGAGGCGGCGACGACATCGACTGGGAGCAGCTGTGGCAGGCGTTCGGCAACACCGCCGAGTGGGCCACGTCTGCGGCCCTGCTCGCGACCGTCTGCGCACTGCCCGTCGCGCTGCTGGCCGTCCGTTACCCCGGCACCGTGTCGGGCCTCATCGAGCGGTCCACCTGGGTGGCCCACGCGCTGCCCGGCGTCATCATGGCGCTCTCCCTGGTCTACATCTCGGTGCAGTGGTTCTACCCGCTGTACCAGACGTCGACGCTGCTGGTGATGGGCTACGTCGTGATGTTCCTGCCGCTCGCGGTCGGCGCGCAGCAGGTCGGCATCGCGCAGGCCTCGGTGCAGCTCGACGAGATGTCGCGGGCGCTCGGCAAGGGGCCGGTGCAGACCTTCTCCCGGGTCACCCTCCCGCTGTCGCTGCCCGCGATCGGCACCGGCGCGCTGCTGGTGGGACTCGACGCGGGCAAGGAACTCACCACCACCCTGCTGATGCGCCCGACCGGCGAGCACTCCCTCGCCACCTCGCTGTGGGCGACCACCGACGGTGAAGTCCTCGACTTCACCGCCGCCAGCCCGTACGGTCTCGCGCTGCTCCTGATCGGCGCCGTGCCAGCGATCCTCCTCGCGCGGTCGACGGTCCGGAGCTAGTACGACGTTGGCCGCCGGTAACGCGCGTGGCCACTGCCGATCCGAGTTCGCCGTCGGGGCACCAGACCTACGCTGGTCGAGTGCCGGCGAACGAAGTGAGTCGGCGAATCGAGACCGCCGCGGGCACCCAAACCGAGATCGTTCAGGTGCGAGATCGGCGTGTCCGAAATCCGGGCGTGTCGGGACCGCCACCCCCTCGTAGCAGGACACACAGTAGGCCTCGGCCCGAGAGTCGCTCGCCGTCGTTCGGGGCACCACCCTCTGCTGGTCGAGTGCCGGCGAACGAAGTGAGTCGGCGAATCGAGACCGCCGCGGGCACCCAAACCAAGTTCGTTCAGGTGCCAAGTCGGCGTGTCCGAAATCCGGGCGTGTCGGGACCGCCACCCCCTCGTAGCAGGACACACAGTAGGCCCAGGCCCGCGAGGCGCTCCCCGTCGCTTGGCGCACCCCCATCTGATGGTCGAGTGCCGGCGAACGAAGTGAGTCGGCGAATCGAGACCGCCGCGGGCACCCAAACCAAGTTCGTTCACGTGCCAGATCGGCGTATCCGAAATCCGGGCGTGTCGGGCAACGGCCGCACGTTCCCAGCCGGCGACCCGCGAAGTTAGTTCTGGGGAACCTCGCAGCCGTCCGGACCGCACGTCTCACCACCGGCGACGACGACGGGCTGCGGTCGCTCGCTCCACGCCTTGTCGAGGACCTGGCTGAACAGTTCGACGGGCTGGGCACCGGAGACCGCGAACTTGCGGTCGAAGACGTAGAACGGGACCCCGTTGACGCCGAGCTCCTGGGCCTGTCGTTCGTCGGCGCGCACCGCGTCGGCGTACCGAGTGGGGTCGTCGAGCACCTCGCGCGCCTCGGATGCGTCGAATCCGGCGCTCACGGCGATTCGCACCAGCCGCTCGCTGCTGCCGAAGAGGGGTTCCGACTCGGCGAAGTTCGCAAGATAGAGAGCGTCGAGCATGTCGTCCTGGCGGCCGAGCTCGTGAGCCCAGTGCAGCAGCCGGTGCATGTCGAACGAGTTGCCGACGTCGCGTCCGGCGACCACGTACTCCAAACCGGCCTCATTGGCCGCGGCCGCCAGCTGGCGCTCCCCGTCCTCGGCCTGTTCGACGCTCCATCCGCGCTTGCTCGCCAGATGCTCGAAGACACTCTTGGTGGTGCCCGCCGGAATGGTGGGGTCGAGCTCGAACGAACGGTGCACCACGTCCACCTGGTCGGCGTGCTCGAACTTCTCGAGCGCGTCGACGAACCGCTTCTTGCCGAGGTAGCAGAAGGGACAGTTGACGTCGGTCCAGATCTCGACCTGCATGGTGCACTCCTCCAGGGTGTGAGTGTGTAGTTCTGCCCGCGGACTGTTTGTCGTGGGCGTTTGTATCGGTGCAACACCGATCACCGCCCCCATCTTCCCCCGCGGAGCACTCGACGGTCATATCCTCGGTCCGTCGCACCCAGGTTGGTGCATCGCGCGGCAAGGCCGCCTGGCATGCTTGTCACGCGCCCCTATAGCCCAATTGGCAGAGGCAGCGGACTTAAAATCCGCCAAGTGTCGGTTCGAGTCCGACTGGGGGCACTGCGCACCCGCCTTCCGGACAGGAAGCTGCCTGGCCGGACCGGACACGGGCGCGGCCAACCGCATTGTGCCTTCACAATGCTTGTTTGTAGTCTGCGATCCACCGTTTTCTGCGGTGCGGTTTGGCAAAGTCCTGAGCTATGGACACTATGATCTTCATCGGCCTGTTCGCGACCGGCCTGCTGCTCTTCACCAAGAACTCCTACCGGATCGCGACGATTCTCTGGTGGGTCGTGCTCGCCGCGACCATCGCGCTGCTGAGCCACCACATCACCTCGGGCCTAGGCCTCGGATTGACGTGGTGAGCCCGATGACCGACACCGCTTCCACCGCAGAGCCCGCCGAGTCCGACGCGAATCCCGGATTCCTCGGACGCTGGCAGTACACCCTCGCGGTCGTCTTCACCGCCGGCTGGACCGTCGTCATCTGTGCCGGGTTGTTCGTCCAGTTCGTCAATTGGGAGTATCCGTGCCCGCTGTGCATGCTCCAACGGATGTTCATGGGCCTGGCCGCACTGGGCGGCGCGTTCATCATCCGGCAGGCGACTCGGGGAACCATCACCCCGCGCGACTACGCCAAGGGCTTCGGCCTGGCCGTGGTCGCCTGCGTGATCGGCGGCTTCACCTCGTGGCGGCAGACGATGCTGCACATCCTTCCCGGCGACAAGGGGTACGGCGACACCGTCCTCGGCCTCCACATGTACGTGTGGGCGTGGATCCTGTTCGTCATCGCGATCCTCGTCATCGGTGTCACCTCGTCGTTGAGCACCGTGACGACCTCAACCGCTCCGCTGACCGCGTGGCAGAAGAGGATCGGCTATGTCGCGGTGGTCTTCTTCCTCGTCGTCATGGCGGTCAACGCGATCGCCGTGTTCGCCGAGGCGGGTTTCCACTGGTACCTCCCCGACGACCCGGTGCGCTACCAGCTCTTCTACGATCTCGGAATCCTGGACTGACCGGGGGTGCCACGACACCTCCTCGGACTCGACGCCCGGTGAGTTCGTGCAACGGCACGACCTACCGCGTCGCGCCGGACTCTGCCCGCGGCGACGGCGGCACCCACACCCGGTAGGCGATCGTCAGCAGTACCAGCCACACCGCACCGACCATCAACGCCACGCGGGTGTCGGCGTCGAACGCCAGCACCCCGAGCACGAAGACCAGGAATGAGATCGCGATGATCTGCCCGTAGGGCCAGAACGGCACGGGGAACTTCAGCGCGGCCGCCGCCTCCGCGGTCATCTGTTTCCGGGAGCGGTACTGCGAGAGCAGGATCATCAGCCACACGAAGATCGTCGCGAAGGTCGCGATCGACGCGATGACCACGAAGATCCGCTCGGGGATCAGGTAGTTGAGCAGCACGGCGAACAGCAGTGCGACGGTCATGATGACGACCGTCATCCACGGCACCCCGCTGCGGGAGACCTTGCCGAAGATCGCGGGTGCCTGGCCGCGCTGAGACATGCCGAACATCATGCGACCCGCGCCGAAGATGTCGCTGTTGATCGCCGAGAGCGCGGCGGTGATGACGACGATGTTGAGGACTGTCGCCGCCGATCCGAGGCCGAGGCTGGAGAAGATCTGCACGAAGGGGCTGCCCTCGGAGCCGATCTCCCGCCACGGATTGATCATGATGATCACGGCGATCGTGAGCACGTAGAACAGGATGATGCGCACCGGGACGGTGTTGATCGCTTTCGGGAGGGTGCGCGCCGGATCCTCCGCCTCACCCGCGGTGATGCCGATGATCTCGGTACCGCCGAACGCGAACATGACGATCGCGAAGCTGCCGACGAACCCGCCGAAGCCGTTGGCGAAGAAGCCGCCGTCGTTCCACAGATTGCTCACCCCGGCAGACGTGTCGTGAAGCCCGAACCCGAAGATCAGGATCGCCGCACCGCCACAGATCATCGCGACGATCGCCGTGACCTTGATGAGGGTGAACCAGAACTCCACCTCGCCGAACAGCTTGACGTTGACGAGATTGATCGCGCCGATGAAGAAGATGATCGACAGCGCCCAGATCCATCTCGGCACGTCTGGGAACCAAAAGCCCATGTAGATACCGAAGGCGGTGACGTCCGCCAGGCACACCACGATCATCTCGAACGTGTAGGTCCAGCCCGTCATGAAGCCGGCGAGCGGGCCGAGGTGCTTGCTGGCGTACTCGCCGAACGAGCCCGACACCGGATCGCTGACGGCCATCTCACCGAGGGCGCGAAGGACGATGTAGATGATCGCGCCACCGATGAGATAAGCCAGCAGCACCGACGGTCCGGCCTTCTGGATCGCCTCAGCCGAACCGTAGAACAGTCCCGTTCCGATAGCCGACCCCAGCGCGATGAACCTGATGTGGCGCCCGGTCAACCCACGCGTCAGTACCGCGGCGGTGCTTTTCACAAAAATCTCCCTGAAACTGTGCCAACGGCACCGTCCGGGTCGGCTCCCCTTTCTCAGGGCGAGACTGTCACCTCCGGCACGCCGCTCACAGGCGATGGCACGGGCGAACTCTCCCGCGTGGCGGAACTATTGTCCACGCCATGGGGACTGCCCTCCCAATCCTGTGGCGACGCCCAACCCGACTGCGCGGTCTCAGGTGAAGTCGTGCCGGTCGACCTAACCCGGGCGCCGGGTGAAACCGTTGTCCGACCATCCCTCGCTGCCGACACCGTTGTGCACGTAGAACAGGCCCTCCGGGTCGTACGCCTTCTTGATCTGCGCCAGCCGCGGGTAGTTGGGTCCGAAGTACGAGTTCTGCCAGTCCTCGTCGAAGTAGTCGGCCTCCGACACGTAGGCCCCGGCCTGGGACTTCGGCACCAAGCGGTACAGCTCCCCATCGCGGCCGTGATGGCCGCGGCGTCACGACTCGCCGCACCCCCGGTGTTCGGCTCGTGTCCGGGCACACCCGGATAGGCGGGATCGCCGCCACCGGCGACGATGGCCAACGCGAAGGCGTCGAACGCCGCCGGATTCATCGCGGTGTCCCGGGAGCGAGCGATCGCGGCCGCATCGCCGCCCGCCAATCCCTTGTTGCAGTGGATGCTCACCGAGAAGTGATGCGCGGCGGCGTGCAGCATGTCGACCAGGCTCGCCCGGCGCGCCGGTGCGAGCAGGTCTGCGGGCAGCCACGCGGATTGATAGCCGTGCAGATACCAGCCGGCCTCCCCGAGATTGCCCTGCTCGAAGAAGTTCCCCGCCGGGGCGCCCGGGCGATCGTCATGCAGCACCGTCGGCGCACGCTGCGGCTGGCTCGGATCCCAGAATCGATTCGCCGGGATGGTCAGGAGCGTCAACTCCCCCTCCACCTTCAGGCCCGGTGTCGAGCGCACCGAACCGAGGAAGCGGTCCCACAGCCGACGCGCCTGCGCGTCGTCGAGCCCCTGGAACGTCATGGAGAAGTCGATGGACCGGTCGTGGTTCACGTCGAAGCTCTCACCCCAGTGGACGTTGAAGAGCTCGTCGGCGTAGAAGTCGACGGTACGGGCGATGAGTCCCCGGAAACCCTCGTCGGATTCGGCGGCCACCCGCGCCCCGACGTAGCCGAAGTACTGCGGCAGGTCGTGGGTGGCCAGCGTGATCCGGGAGACTGCGCCGAAGGTCCCGCCGCCACCGCCCTTGAGCGCCCAGAGGAGGTCCGGATCCTGACATTCGTTGACGACCCGGACCTGGCCGTCGGCCGTGACGATCTCCGCCTCAAGCAGATTGCTCGCCGCCGTGCCATAGCGCTTGGAGAAGCTGCCGAAGCCCCCGCTCTGGACCAGGCCCGCCACACCGACCGTCGCACACCCTCCACCCTGCACGTACCGGCCGTGCCCGGTGCCGACCTCGTTGTAGGTGTGACCCCACAATCGGCCCGCTCCCAGCGTCACCGCGGGCACGGGCTCGGCCGTGCGTTCGCAGCCGCGCCCCACGAACCCGTCGTGCATCGTCAGCTCGCGCATTCGGCGGGTCCAGATCAGCAGGGAGTCCGCCGCGTTCGACGTGCCCTGGTAGCTGTCGCCCCCGCCGCGGACCACCAGACGCAGGTTCCGCTCACGCGCGAAGTCCACCCCGGCCTTGATGTCTGCGGCGCTGGTCGCCGCGATCGCGTAGACACTCGGTTTGCTGTCCCACGCTTCGAACCAGCCGGTGGTCTGGGTCAGCCCCGGATCATCACCGATGAAGTAGGGGTTCTTGAGTTCCCGGAACAACTCCGCGCACCGCGCATCGGACACCCCGACGCACTCCTGCAGGGGGCTACGCACCTCGATCAAGTCCCCGCTCAACTGACCGCGCAGCGCCT
>NZ_JAAYXO010000092.1 GCF_012515855.1 Gordonia sp. (in: high G+C Gram-positive bacteria) | reverse complement strand
GCAGCGCTCGCGGGTTCGCTGCGCCGTGCGGCAGCGGCCGTGCCGCGGGTACTCCTCACGAGTCGGCGCTCGGCACTCACGTCACTGGTGGCGTGGGATGCGGTCGCCACCGACCACGCGTCAGTCGCGACCGTGCTTGAGGGGGTGCCCGGTCGTGCCGCACTATTCATCGAGGATGCGCCCTCGTTCGCCGGTTCACCGGCAGAAGCTGCCCTGCTTGCGCTCGCTGCAAGGGCAACACGTGGCGAATGCCTGATCGTGAGCGAGGCGGAAACCCGTGAATGGCATGCCTCGTACGGGCTGCTCGGGCCGTTGAAGGCCAGCCGAACCGGGCTCGTTCTTGCCCCAGACACCCATGACGGCGACCTGATCTTTCAGACGCCGTTTGCCAGGCTACACCGCCGCGAGTTTCCTCCCGGCAGGGCCGTGTGGGTGACTTCAGGGCGGCCACAGCGGGTGCAACTTCCGCTGGCTCCGCTGCTCCTGAACGACACAATGAGTGGCCAGGGCGCCGTATTAAGATGAGGGTCATGTCTGCCCCTCCACCGCCTGCAGCGCCGCGGATTACGGGGTTCAGTTATGTGAGACCCCTGGGTAGCGGCGGCTTTGCTGATGTCTACCAGTATGAGCAAGATATGCCTCGACGCATTGTCGCGGTCAAGGTGCTCCGGAGCCCGGTCATCGGTGACCGTGATCGTTCTGACTTTGAGGCCGAGGCCGATGCGATGGCGAGGCTGTCGAATCATCCGTCCATTGTGTCGATGTATTCGGCGGGGGTTGCCGTTGACGGTCGACCCTACTTAGCGATGGAGTTCTGCCCGGACTCGATGCGGGAACGCACAAGACGAAACCCTGCACCGCTGCAGGCCGTGCTCGACGCCGGGGTACGACTGGCGGGAGCCCTCGAGACGGCCCACCGTGCCGGCATTCTGCACCGTGACGTGAAACCGTCGAACGTGTTGTTAACCGCGACGGGCCGCCCCGCGCTCGCAGACTTCGGCATTTCAGTGCTGCAGGGTAGCTGGGCTTCGCAGACGCGCGAGCAGGCGCTGTCGATTCCCTGGTCTGCGCCCGAGGTGATTACGGCTCACACTACCGGCACGATCGAGAGCGAGGTGTGGTCGCTCGGGGCGACGCTCTACACCTTTGCCGCCGGGGTCTCGCCGTTCGAACATCCTGATCGGGCGCAGAATACCCAGTCAAAGATGACTGCGCGCATCACAGAGGCGAAGTACACGCCAATCCCCGGCGCCCAAGGGTATGAGCCGTTTGACGAGGTGATGCGCCGGGCGATGCACCGCGACCCCGCGCAGCGGTTCCGCTCGATGGCTGAGTTTGGCGAGACGCTGCAACAGTTGCAGCGGGGGTACGGGTTTGATGTGACCCCGTTCGATGTGGTTGATGCGTCGATGATCACGCCGGCGCCGGTGAGCACGGCTCCTCGCGGTCCGAAGGCGACAACGGTGCGCTCCCTCACCAGGGCGCAGCAGCGAGCGCAGCTCCGCGCGTCTCGCCTCACCGAGGATCGCGATGGCGTGCTGATTGATCAGCCGCATTCGCCGATGAAGATCGGAATCATTGGTGCGCTCGTTGGCATTGCCGTGGTGGCGGCGTTGTTCGGTGGGGCGCTCGCTCTCGGCTGGATCGGGTGACATGGCGGCCACGGTGCGCGGCGAGAACGGAAGACGCCGTTCGGTGATCGGTTGGATCGCCGCGGGCGTGGTGACCGCGCTTGTCGTGACGCTTGCCGTGGTGTCGAGCGGTTTTGATGCTCGTGAGACGCCGCGAGACGATCCGTCGGTGTGGGTGGAGCGCACCAGTGGCCAGTACGCGCGGGTCAACACTGAAACGCGTGAGATTGATACGGTGCGCAGCGTTGATAACCCGAGCGGCATCCTGCAGACGCCGGAGCTTGGGCTGATGTTCACGAACGGTTTCGGCCGTGCCGTGCCAATCGATCCGAGCTCGCCGCGGGACATTCTGAGCGACGCCAGCGGCGATGGCGCAGAGGCTGAGACTGGTGCAGACCCCGAGACTGGCGCAGACCCCGAGTCCGGCACAGCGCCCGAGTCCGACGTAGACTCCGAGTCCGACGCAGAGCCCAACAACGGAGCAGCGGAGTCTGGCACAGCTGGGAGCGATGGCCGGGGCGAACGAACTCCCGAGGGTACTCGCCAGGTGATCTCTGCGGGTGAGTATGTGCTCTTTCTCACCCAAGATGGAGCGGCGTATCTGTCGCACCTGCGCGGCGCCACCGCGGCTGTGGCTCCGATGCTCCTCGATCCCGTTGCGCAGTCGAACGATGCTGGCACGGCACGCGAGGAGGGCGACCAAGCTGACGAACTCGGCGACGCCAACGCTGCTGACGGGAACCCCACCGCGGGTGGCGACCTCGATCCGGCGGCGCCGTACCGGGTGACGGCGGCCGCCGTCGATGCTGAGGGCCGGGTTGCGCTCTACAGTCAGGGCGAGGGCACGGTGCGCTGGTATGACGCGCCGCGTGAGGCGTCGCGGGGTGCTCCCGATGAGGGTGCTGCCGAGGTCGCGGACGACAGCGCGCAGTTCGCCATTGTCGGTGACGACTGGGTGCTGCTCGACTCGAACACCGGTGAGCTGTGGTGGCGTGGCGCGAGCGACCCGATCACGCTTGAGCTGACCGGCACCGCCCGACTGCAGGCATCGTCGCCCGGGGCCCGGTCGACCAGCGAATCCCCCACAGCCAACGGCACCGCAGCGAACGATTCCGTGTTGGTCGCCGATGAGGGCGGCCTGTGGCAGGTCACCCAAGGATCAGCCGAACGCGTTCTCGACACCACAGGCGTTGCTGCGCAGCCCCGGCACCTTGGCATGACCATGATTGCCGCGTGGGCGAGCTCGTCTGGGGCGATGCTGTGGACGTCTGACCAGGGGGCGATGCCGCTCGAATTTGACGATGCCGTGGGTGAGGTGAGCAATCCAGATCTCGACATTCGCGGGAACGGTACGCGGGCCGTCGTGGTTGAGCGTTCAAGCGGCATGCTGTGGACCGTCCCCGACGGCACGCTGATCCCGGTCGAACAGTGGAGTCTGCACGACCCGCCCAAGGTAGACACGGGCACGGTCGTGACCCAGGATGTGACCGAGCAGGAGCCGCCGGTGGCGATGCCCGACGCGTTTGGGGTGCGTGCGGGTGAACCGACCCTGCTGCCAGTGCTGCTCAATGACTTTGACCCCAACCGGACTGATGTGCTGACGGTGGTGCCCGAGGGCCTCGGCGACGAGTTCGATCGCGACTTTGGCAGTATCTCAATGCTCAGCGACGGGCAAGCGG
>NZ_JAAYXO010000009.1 GCF_012515855.1 Gordonia sp. (in: high G+C Gram-positive bacteria) | reverse complement strand
CAGGAGGTACGTCTTGACTCGCTCCGTCACCGACATCATCGCCGGCCTCGGTACCGGTATCCACATCGACGGGCAGTGGCGCCAGGCGTCGTCCGGCAAGACCTTCGACGTTCACAATCCCGCGACCGGCGAGGTGATCGCGACGCTCGCCGACGGCGGTCCCGACGACGCGACGCTGGCCATCGACACCGCGGCGAATCATCAGAAGGACTGGGCTGCGGTACCGGCGCGCGATCGGTCGGAGATCCTCCGTCGCGCCTACGAACTGCTGGTGGAGCGCGTCGACGAGGTGGCGCTGCTGATGACTACCGAGATGGGCAAGCCGCTGGCCGAGGCGCGCGGCGAGGTCCTCTACGGTGCGGAGTTCTTCCGCTGGTTCGCCGAAGAGGCGGTCCGAATCCGCGGCGACGCGCGCCGCAGCCCCGACGGGAAGTCGCGGTTCATCGTCACGCAGGAGCCGGTGGGGCCGTGCATCCTGATCACCCCGTGGAACTTTCCGCTCGCCATGATCTCGCGCAAGATCGGACCGGCGGTCGCCGCGGGCTGCACCATGGTCTACAAGCCGGCGTCCCTGACCCCGCTGACCTCGCTGTACGTCACCGACCTGCTGGCCGAGGCCGGGCTGCCCGCGGGTATCCTGTCCGTGGTCTGCACGTCGTCGGCCGGCAGCGTGGTGGAACCGTGGATCGACTCGGGCAAGGCGCGCAAGCTCTCGTTCACCGGTTCCACCGGTGTCGGCAAGACACTGCTGGAACAGTGTGCGCGCGGCGTGCTGCGGACGTCGATGGAGCTCGGCGGCAACGCGCCGTTCATCGTCTGCGAGGACGCCGACCTGGACATCGCGCTCGACGCCGTGATGGCGGCCAAGATGCGCAACATGGGCGAGGCCTGCACCGCGGCCAACCGGATCCTGGTGCATCGAACGGTGATCAGCGACTTCGCACAGCGCTTGTCCACGCGGATGTCGTCGCTGACGGTGGGTGACGGCACCGTCGACGGCACGGATGTCGGCCCGCTGGTGGAGCCCAAGGCTGTCACCAAGGTGGAGAAGCTGGTCGGCGATGCCGTGGAACGCGGCGCCCAGGTGCTCACCGGCGGCAGTCGGATCGACGGCCCCGGTAACTTCTACGCGCCGACCGTGCTGACCTCGGTGTCGCCGGACGCCGACGTGATGAGCACCGAGATCTTCGGTCCGGTGGCGGCGCTGGTGCCGTTCGACACCGATGAGGAGGCCGTCGCGTTGGCCAACGCCACCGAGTTCGGCCTGGTCTCGTACGTGATGACCGAGTCCGTCGACCGCGGATTCACCATCGCCGAGCAACTCGAGGCCGGGATGGTCGGTTTCAACACCGGCCTCGTCTCGAATCCGGCCGCCCCGTTCGGCGGCGTCAAGCAGTCGGGTCTGGGACGCGAAGGTGGACTCACCGGCATCGACGAGTACCTGGAGACCAAGTACATCTCTATTCCGGTGCGGTGACCGTTCTATTCCGGTGAGGTGGCCGCGGTGGCGGTCAACCGCTGCAGACCGTCGCTCATGTGTGCCTGCAGCGCGGTGATCGCGGGGACGAGTTCGCCTGCGCGAATCGCGTCGGCGAGCTCGCGGTGCTCGGTGACTCGGTCTTCGGCCGGACCGTAGGTCGACGACATCGCGCGCAGACACATGCTCGTCTCCACGACAACCGTCTCGTGAATCCGCGACAGTCGCTCGCTGCCCGCGGCCTCCACCAGTGCACGGTGGAAGTCGAGGTCGGCGGCCACCATGTCGGTGGAATCCGCCTGCTCGCTCAGCGCGGCCATACGCGCTACCGCGGCATCGAGCCGGTCGGCGCAGGCCAGGCGGTCACCCGCGGCCAGCACCCGTTCGATCGCCGCGCGTTCGATGGTGGTTCGCAGCACGTACATGTCGGCGACGGCGTCCGGCGTCAACTCGGGAACAAAGAGGCCGCGGTTGCGGTGCGAGACCAGGAGTCCCTCCTGGGTGAGCCGCTGCATGGCCTCCCGCAGCGGGCCGCGACTGACCCCGAGCTGCTTGGCGAGTGCGGCCTCGCCGAGCTGCGCGCCCGGAGGGAAGTCGCCGGATGCGATCGCGCGCCGCAGCGAGCGCGCGATGATCGACGGGGTCGACTCCTGAACCACCGGGTCCAGCGCAGTGGGGGGATGGACAGTGGGGGGATGGGCAGCGGAAGGCTGGTCGGTCACGATCGTCGGACCTGCGCGCAGGCGTGGATCAGCGGCCTCGGGGTGCGCTCGGCGACCGCGGCGTGCAGCGCGGCACCGGTGCGGATCACCAGGCGATCGCTGAACCGGGCGCCGACCAGTTGGACGCCCACCGGCAGTCCGTCGTCGGTGACGCCGCACGGCACCGACAGCGCGGGTTGCTGAGTCATGTTGAAAAGGTAGGTGTACGGCGTCCACGAGGTCCAGTCGGGGCTGTGCCAGCCGGGTGGGACGTCGGACCCCGCCTCGAACGCCGGGATCGGCACCGTCGGCGTCACGAGAATGTCGTAGTCGTGGTGCAGGGCGCCCAGCCGCACTCCCAGCGCCATCCGCTCGGCCACCGCGTCCAGATAGTCCTGCGCGGAGAAGTCGCGGTAGCGGCGCAGGGCGTCGCCGAGATTCGGATCCACACGCTCGGCGGCGTCGTCGCCGAAGGGTTTCAGGACGGCGGCGGCTCCGGCGAACCACAGGACGTGAAAAGAGTCGACGGGATCGGCCAGGTGCAGGTCCACCACGTCGACGGTGGCCCCGAGCTGCTCGAGGGCGCCCGCGGCGGCGTCGACCGCGCGTTCCACGTCCGGCTGGTTGGTGCCGAACCCGAGGTCGGGGCTGTACGCGACCCGCAGACCCGTCAGTGGACGGTCGCCGACCGTACCGTCGAGCGCAGCGGTCAGGTAACCGCCGGCCTCGGGAGTGGTGGCCGACGGCGGCATGGCCGACCAGTCGCGCGAGTCGGGACGGATGAGGGCGTCCATGAACGCCGCCGCATCGGGGACCGTCCGGGTCATCGGGCCGGCGTGCGCGAGAGTGCCGAACGGGCTCGACGGGAACATCGGGACCACGCCGTAGGTCGGCTTGAGGGCGACGGTTCCGGTGAACGCCGCCGGAATGCGGACGGAGCCGCCGCCGTCGGTGCCGACGGACAGCGGGCCGAGGCCCGCCGCCACCGCGGAGGCCGATCCGCCGCTGGATCCGCCGGGGGTGAGCCGGGTGTCGTAGGGATTGCGCGTGATGCCGACCAGCGGCGAATCGGTGACCCCCTTCCAGGCGAACTCCGGGGTGGTGGTCTTGCCGAACACCACGCATCCGGCAGCGACGGTGGCGGCCACGGCGGGCGCGTCCACGGTCGGGACGGTGTGGTCGTCACGGTCGGCCAGCAGTGTCGACCCGCGATACGTGGGCAGCCCCGCCGTCAGAAAGATGTCCTTGATCGACGTCGGGACGCCGTCGAGCGGTCCCAGGGCGGCGCGGTCTCGGTAACGGCGTTCGGCGGCCTTCGCTGAGGCATGCGCACCGTCCGGGTCGATGACGCAGAAGGCGTTCAGTTCGCCGTCGAGACGATCGACAGCGTTCAGGACGTCGTCCACCACCTCGACAGGGGACAGGGTTCCGGCGCGGAACGCCGCGGACAGGTCGAGTGCGGTGAGGTCGCACGTACTCGTCGGCGTTGCTGGCATGTCACGCCCTCCGTCCCCTGTTGATTGTCGACAATCGTACGCCGGGCGCGATGGGAGTCAATGGGGCGAGGATTCGAAGTTCGGATGGGTGTGAGCCATATCCATGTCATCTGTTCGACCTATATTTGATTGTGGCTTCTGGCCGAATCAAGAGTTTCGGCTTGTGGTCCGTTCGTACGATAACGAAGTGGTCACGACGGACAGCAAAGCCTGTGATCGATCTGACATTCGGGGCAACCTGATTAATACGTTCAGTCGACAACGATTGAATGTTCCCCTCCCTAGTGTCGCGTGTCTTTAATTAGTTTTCGGTTGGGCTTTCTTCAGAATGTCCTCGGCGGTCTTGGTCCAGACGAAGGGGTGTTTGCGGTCGTTCCAGCCGTTGACGAAGGCTCGGATCTTTGCAT
>NZ_JAAYXO010000091.1 GCF_012515855.1 Gordonia sp. (in: high G+C Gram-positive bacteria) | reverse complement strand
GTGACACGACTGCCCCGACGGTCCAAGAACGACTCGGGGCTGAAGCTCGCGATGGCACCCCAGTCGCCCGACAACCACGCTGACTTCGCGGGAGCGGTGGCCGCGGCGATGTCGGAGTAGAAGTCGAGCGCACGACCGTCGAGCGTGCCGCGGAACTGCGTGCACACACACGCCTGGTACACCTCGCCCGCGGCGATGGCTTCGCGGCACAGGGCGACGGCAGCGAGGTGTCGATCTCGGTCGGGCTCGCGCCACCGGGCGTGCCACTCGCCGCGGGCGACGGACGTCTGGAGTGCGTCGGACACCCAGTCTGGCTGCGGTGCTCCGGAGACGCTGACCCACGACCATTCGCCGTCGACCAGACGGAGAATGCCGTCGGTGCTGCCTCCGACCACCGTGGGCAACGACGACTCGTCCGCGCGCACGGGGAAGCCCAGGGCGCCGAACCAGAACTCGACGGGACGGTCGGGTGGGGTGTGGCCTGCGGTGAGCTCGATCGACGGCGCGATGACGGCGTCGGCGTCGGCCCAGTCGCCGATCAGGCCGGCGGGGCCGGGCAGTCCGCGGGTGCGGGCAGCTTGGTCGAGCGCATGGAGAACGTCGAGCCCACTCGCCTCCGGCCCCGATACAGCGAGCCCAGAAGCAACGAACCCACCGGCCATCGACTCAGTATCCCCGGCGCCGGGGTGTACCTGTGCCGGTTCACCTGTCATGCGTCGGCGGTCGGCATGTCCTGACGGGGGAACACCGGGGACGGCTTCGGCAGCGCGGTCCCGGGAACCAGCCGATCGGTGACGGCGGTGAACTGTCGGGCCTGCGGATCGGCGTCGACGGCGAGGAGATCGAGGAGCGTGCCGCACGACTGCGGCATCACCGGCTGCGCCAGCAGCGTGACGACGCGAACCACCTCGGAGCACACGTACAGGACGGTGGCGGTGCGTTCGAGGTCGGTCTTCGCGAGCTTCCACGGCTCCTGCGCCGACACATAGCGGTTGGCGTCGGCGAGCACCGACCACAACGCCTCGATGCCGAGGTGGATCGCCTGCTTGTCGAACAGCTCGCGGACCTTCTCCAGCAGGGCGTCGGCGGCGTCGAGCAGCGCCTGGTCGTCAGCGGTGAACTCACCGGGCTGCGGCACCTGCGAATCGAAGTACTTGCCGACCATGCTCAGCGTGCGCTGCGCGAGGTTGCCGTACTCGTTGGCGAGGTCGGCGTTGTTGCGCGAGACGATCGCCTCCGCCGAGTACGAGCCGTCCTGGCCGTACGACACCTCGCGCAAGAAGAAGTAGCGCACCGCGTCCAGGCCGAACTGATCCACCAGTTCGTGCGGGTCGACGACGTTACCGACCGACTTGCTCATCTTCTCGCCGCGGTTGAACAGGAAGCCGTGGGCGAAGACCCGCTTGGGCACGCCGATGCCCGCGCTCATCAGGAACGCAGGCCAGTACACGCAGTGGAAGCGGATGATGTCCTTGCCGATGATGTGCAGGTCGGCGGGCCAGTACCGGTCCAGCGTCTGCTGGTCGTCTGGGAAGCCGACGCCGGTCAGGTAGTTGGTGAGCGCGTCGACCCATACGTACATGACGTGTTCGGGGGCGCCGGGAACCTTGACGCCCCAGTCGAAGGTGGTCCGCGAGATCGACAGGTCGTTGAGACCGCCGGCGACGAACGAGCGGACCTCGTTGCGCCGCGCGTCGGGTCCGATGAACTCGGGGTGCTCGTCGTACAGCGCCAGCAGTCGGTCCTGATACTGCGACAGCCGGAAGAAGTAGGTCTGCTCCTCGGTCCAGGTCAGCACATGACCGTTCTCGGTGGCGACGCGGTTGCCGTCGTCGTCCACCCGCGTCTCGTCCTCGGTGTAAAAGGCCTCGTCGCGGACGTCGTACCAGCCCGCATACGAGTCGAGGTAGATGTCGCCCGCGGCCTCCATTCGCTTCCAGATCTCCTCCGAAGCGCGATGGTGGTCGGCGTCGGTGGTGCGGATGAAGCGGCTGAGATCGGTGCCGAGGGTGGCGTGCAGGTTCTCGAAACGGTCGGAGTTGGTCTTCGCGAGCTCTGCGGTCGAGATGCCCTCGCGCTCGGCCGTCTGCTGCATCTTCTGACCGTGCTCGTCGGTGCCGGACTGGAAGCGGACGTCGAATCCGTCCAGCGACTTGAACCGCGCAAGGACGTCAGCGGAGATGAACTCGTACGCGTGACCGATGTGCGGAGCGCCGTTCGGGTAGGCGATGGCGGTGGTGACGTAGAAGGGCGACGACGCGCCAAAGGACTCGCTCGGCATAATACGGCGATTGTACGTGCGTCCGACTGCGTCGCCGCAGGCAGTCGCGACTACTCGCCACTGCCCACGACGACCGCCACCCGTACCGCCGCGCCTACCGGCGGTACGGCTCGCAGCCCGGCGGGGCTTCGGGGGGCTGCCGCGGCGTCACCGACGGGATGTCGCGGGTCACCGGGGCATCGCCGAGGACGAAGTGTTCGCCGTGGTGGGCGAGGTCGACGGTCGGCCCCGACAGCAGTCGGTAGGTCGCTCGATCGGAATCGACAGACACCACGATCCGGGACTCGCGAATCACCATGCGGAACGACATGTGGTTCAGCCGCGACGGCAGACGGGGCGCAAAGCTGATCTGCCCGTCGAAGTCGCGCATGCCGCCGAAGCCTGCGACGCAGTCGGTCCACGCACCCGCCAACGCCGCGATGTGCAGGCCGGACGAGACGTTGTTGTGGAGGTCGTGCAGATCGGTGAAGACCGACTCGCACATCAGGTCGTACGAGAGATCCAGGTAGCCCACCTCGGCCGCCGTCACGGCCTCGCAGCAGGCCGACAGCGACGAGTCGCGCACGGTGATCGGGTAGTAGTAGTCGAAGTTGGCCAACTTCTGCTCGGGCGAGAACCGGTCGCCGAACAGGTACATGGCGAACACCAGATCGGCCTGCTTGACCACCTGCTTGCGATACAACTCGAAGTACGGGTAGTTGAGCAGCAGCGGGTACCGGCCGTGCGAACGCTCGAAGTCCCAGCGATCGAGCTTGGTGAACGCCTCACACTGCTGATGCACGCCGAGGTCGTCGTCGTAGGGGATGGTCATGTCGTCGGCGGAGCGCGTCCAGGCCATCAGTTCGTCGTTGGAGACGCCGAGGTCGCGGGCCACCGCCGGCTGTCGGACACAGGCGGCGACGGCATCGCGCAGCGCCTGCTGCGCCGCGAGGTTGGTGAACACATTGTTGTTGACGATCGCGGTGTACTCGTCGGGCCCGGTGATCCCGTCGATGCGGAACCGGCCGGTGGAGTCGTGGTGGCCGAACCCGGAGAAGAAGCGGGCGATCTCGACGAGCAGCTCGACGCCGCACTCCACCTCGAATGCTTCGTCGCCCGTCGCCCGAATGTAGCGAGCGGTCGCATTCGCGATGTCGGCCGAGACGTGAATGCCTGCGGTGCCCGCCGGCCAGTAGCCCGAGCACTCGTCACCGTTGATGGAGCGCCACGGGAACATGGCACCCGCCTGATCGAGTTCGGCGGCGCGCTCCTTGGCCTGCTGGAGGGTGGTGTGCCGCCAGCGCAGTTCTTCGCCCGCGGCCGCCGGAACGGTATAGGTGAGCATCGGCAGGATGAAGCTCTCGGTGTCCCAGAAGGTGTGACCGTCATAGCCGGGACCGGTGAGGCCCTTGGCGGGGATGGCGCGCGACTGCCCGCGGGCGCCGGCCTGCAGCACGTGAAACAGAGCGAAGCGCACCGCCTGCTGGAGTTCGGGGTCGCCGTCGAGCTCGATGTCGGCGTCGAGCCAGAACTCGTCGAGGTACGCCGCCTGCTCGGCCTTGAGCGCCTCCCACCCGGTCTCCTTGGCCATCGCGAGCGCGGCCTGCACCTGCGCCTGCAGGGCGGGGACGGATCGGCGTGCCGACCACCCGTATCCCATGTACTTGGTCAGGACCAGCTTGGAGCCCTGCGGGACGGTCGCGGCGACGGTCAGTCGCGCGAGGTCGCCGTCGGCGTGAATCGAGGTGTCGGCCGAACTCGGCAGTTCCAGCTCGTGATCCATGCCCGCGGCGACGGTCAGCTCCGACCGCCGGGTGTGGTGGACCAGCACCGCGGAGAAGTCGGTGCAATCGGCGAGGTCCGACACCAGCGGTCGGTCGAGGGACGCCGCCATGCGCGGATCCACCTCGGCCGAGACGCCGCCGATCGGCTCGTTGGCCAGCAGGTCCGACTGCAGGACGATCTTCATGTCCTCGCCGATCGGCTCCACCTCGTAGCGGATGGCGCCGATGGTGCGCTTGGTGAACGACACGAGGCGCTCGGACCGGATTCGGACCGTACGACCGGTCGGTGAGGTCCACAGCGTGCTGCGGCGGAGGGTGCCGGTGCGGAAGTCGAGGACGCGCTCGTGCTCGACAGTGCGGCCGTACCGCAGGTCCATCGGCTCGTCTTCCACCAGCAGTCGAATGATCTTGCCGTCGGTCACATTGACGACCGTCTGCCCGGACTCGGGGTAGCCGTAGCCGCTCTCCGCGTACGGGAGGTCACGCAATTCGTAGAAGCCGCTCAGGTACGTGCCCGGCTTCTCGACCGGTTCACCCTCCTCGAAGCTGCCGCGCAGCCCGATGTGTCCGTTCGACAGTGCGAACAGCGTCTCGGTGCGACCGATCATGTCGATGTCGACGCCGCGCCAACGCAACTGCCAGGGGCTCACGTCGAAGCCCTGCGCGGGGTGCACACCGTGCTCCGGCACGTTGACCGGGTCGGTGTGGCTCGAGGTGTCGCCGTGCGTGGTGTGCGCCAGTTCGCTGGGGTGCGGTTCGATCACGAGGAAGATCCTTCGGTTCGAGCGGACGGGTCAGTTCTCGGCAAGCAGCGCGTCGAGATCAGAGACGACGATAGAGGCACCGGCGGCCGACATCGCCGCCGACTGGCCGCCGCCCACCCGGTCGATACCGATCACGTAGCCGAAGTGTCCGGCACTGCCCGCCTCGACACCCGAGATCGCGTCCTCGAACACGGCGGCCGCCGCGGGTACGACATCCATCAGCTCGGCGCCCCGCAGATAGGAGTCCGGCGCCGGCTTGCCCGCCAGCCCCTCGTCGACGATGGTGTTGCCGTCGACCCGGTGCTCGACGAACTCGGTGAGGCCCGCGGCCGCCAAGACCTGCGCCCCGTTGCGGGAACTGGTCACGACCGCGATGCGCAATCCCGCCTGGCGGGCGGCGTTCAGGTAGCGGACCGACCCCGGGTAGGCGACGACGCCGTCGCGCTGGAGCGAGTTCAAGAACGCACCGTTCTTGCTCTCGGCCACCGCTTCGGCAGCGGCATCATCGACCTGCAGGCTCCGCGAGTCCAGGAACGAGCGCACTCCGTCCATGCGTGGACGACCGTCGACGAAGTCGAAGTAGTCCTGGTCGGTGAACGGTCGCAGTTCGTCGGTGCGGCCGGTGATGTCGCCGCCGGCGCGCTGCGTCAGAAAAGCGTTGAAGGCGTCGGTCCAGGCGGTGCGGTGCACCGATGCGGTGTCGGTGAGCACGCCGTCGAGATCGAACAGCGCCACCGTGATGTCGTCAGGAAGTCCCAGCACGGGGACGACGCTACCCGCCTGGGACACCGGTCGCCGAGCAGTCGGCACCTGTGGGCGCGGTGTCGCTCGTCCGACCGTCGCCGATGCCGAGTGGCCCAACAGGGATGGCACAGTGGAGGGCGTGACTGAACAGGCCGGTGAGCTGTCCGCGAAAGAGATCAAGAAGCGTCAGCGCCGGATGCCCCCTCCCGATCCGACGCCGCTGCCCGGGCTGGTCGACGCCCACACCCATCTCGCGGCGTGCGGCGGTCGTAGCGAGGAGGATGTCCGCGCGATCCTCGACCGTGCGGAAGCCGTCGGCGTGGAGCAGGTGGTGACCGTCGCCGACGACATGGTCGACGCACGCTGGGCCGTCGCCGCAGCGCGGTGGGACGACCGCGCGTTCGCCGCCGTCGGACTGCATCCGACGCATGCGGGCGACCTCGACGATGCCGCCCGCACCGAACTCGAAGAGATGGCCGCCGACCCCCGGGTCGTCGCCATCGGCGAGACCGGCCTCGACTACTACTGGACCACGCGCTCGGACACCTGCGCCGACCCCGCCGTGCAGCGCGACGCGTTCGCCTGGCACATCGACCTCGCCAAGCGCTCGGGCAAGCCGCTGATGATTCACAATCGCGACGCCGACCGCGACCTGCTCGACGTGCTCGCGGCCGAGGGCGCGCCGGAGACGGTGATCATGCACTGCTTCTCGGGGACGCCGGCGATCGCGAGGGAATGTGTCGACCTGGGCTACGTGCTGTCCTTCTCCGGAACTGTGACATTCAACAACTCCGTCGAACTTCGTGAAGCTGCCCTCTTGACCCCGGATGAACTGCTTCTGGTAGAGACGGATGCGCCGTTCCTGACCCCGCATCCCTACCGTGGCCAGCCGAATCAGCCGTATTGCGTGCCCTACACGGTTCGCGCGCTCGCTGAGCTCCGCGAGGTGTCGGACGAACAAATGGCTCGTGTCGTCGGTTCGAATGCGCGCCGCGTCTACTCGCTACCGTTGCGATAACGACTGTCGATTCGTTATCGTATCGTGATCCGTGCTGCCGACGCGGATAGATGTATCCGACCCGGCAGGGAAAAGATGTCTGTTTTCAAACGTATTAACTCGTCCTCGTCCATGCGTGCCCGCGTCGCCCTGGGCGCCGTGCTGGCCACCGTTGCCGCCGGTGCGACCACCGGCGCCGTCCTCCACAAGGAGGTGACCCTCGCGGTCGACGGTCAGCACACCACGGTCAGCACCATGGCGTTCTCGGTCGAGGACGTGCTCCGTGACAACGGCATCGACCCCGAAGCCGGCGACAAGGTGAACGTCGACCTGGCGGCCGCGCCCCAGGACCAGCAGGTCATCTCCATCGACCGTCTCAAGAAGGTGCAGCTGGTGGTCGACGGCAAGCCCGTCAGCATCACCACCAACGCCTCCACCGTCGCCGAAGTCCTCGCCGAGCGCGGCATGGAGTCGAGCGCCGTGGCCGAGCCCCTCAATGAGGTGCTCCCGGTCGACGGATCCGATCTCGACGTGACCTCGCCGAAGCGGGTCACGCTGGACGACGGCGGCAAGAAGTCGACCCCGGTCGTCGCCGCCAAGACCGTCCGCGACCTCCTCGCGCGTACCGGCAAGCCGCTGACCGACACCGACAAGGTGGTTCCCGCCGCCGACACACCGGTCAGCAAGGACATGAAGGTCACCGTCACTCGCGTGACGACCGAGGACAAGACCGTCACCGAGGCCGTCAAGCCGCCGGAGAAGAAGATCGAAGACGACACCCTGATCCGCGGCCGCAAGGTCGTCGAGAAGAAGGGCACCCCGGGCAAGGCCGACGTGACCTACTCGATCAAGACCGTCAACGGCAAGGTCGTCGAGAAGAAGAAGCTGAACGAGAAGGTTCTCGTGGAGCCCACGCCTGCGACCGTCCGTGTCGGCACCAAGCCGGGCGCACCGTTCGAGCCGCACGGCGTCTGGGACGCCCTCGCCCAGTGCGAGGCGACCGGCGACTGGTCCATCAACACCGGTAACGGCTATTACGGCGGCGTCCAGTTCAACCAGTCCACCTGGGATCGCTGGGGCGGCCAGGAGTACGCACCGCGTGCCGACCTCGCCACCCGCGAGGAGCAGATCGCCATCGCGAAGAAGACGCAGGCCGCACAGGGCTGGGGCGCGTGGCCGCTCTGCTCGGCACGCCTGGGACTTCGGTAGACGCTGATCGACGGGCCCGCCGCGAGCTGTTTCGGCTCCCGGCGGGCCCATCAGTCACAATGATCAGGTGACCACCGACCAACCGCCCCGACTGCTCGGGCCAGCGGAGATCCGCGCGCTCGCCGCCGAACTCGACGTCCGGCCGACCAAGACGCTCGGGCAGAACTTCGTGCACGACGCGAACACGGTCCGGCGCATCGTCGCCGCATCGGGCATCGGCGCCGACGACATCGTTCTGGAAGTGGGCCCCGGTCTCGGGTCGCTGACCCTCGCTCTCCTCGCCGAAGCCGGTCGCGTGGTCGCGGTGGAGATCGACCGCAAACTGGCGGCACGACTGCCGCAGACCATCGCCGAGTTCGCGCCCGATCAGGCACGCAACTTCGACGTCGTCACCGCCGACGCGCTCGCGGTGATGCCCGACGACCTCCCGCAGACGCCGACCGCGCTGGTGGCCAACCTGCCGTACAACGTGGCCGTCCCGGTCCTGCTGCACCTGATGGCCGAGTTCCCGACCATCCGCACCGCGCTGGTGATGGTGCAGGCCGAGGTGGCCGATCGTCTCGCGGCCTCGCCGGGCGGTCGTATCTACGGCGTGCCCAGCGTCAAGGCGCGCTTCTACGGAGACGTCGCTCGCGCGGGCTCGATCGGCACACAGGTGTTCTGGCCCGAACCCAAGATTCAGTCGGGTCTGGTGCGCATCGATCGCCGCGATGCCTACGGGACCGACCGCGACCTGCGGACACGCACCTTCGCCGCGATCGACGCGGCCTTCGCGCAGCGACGCAAGACCATGCGCGCGGCGTTGGCATCGTGGGCGGGCACCGCGGCGCAGGCCGAGGAGTTCCTGCGCACCGCGGACATCGATCCGAGCATCCGCGGCGAGCGGCTCGACGTCGCCGACTTCGTCCGACTGGCGCAGGCCCGCAAGGACGCAGGCATCGACACGGGAGCCTCTCGGTGATCGGCGGCGCGACCGCCCGGGTGCCCGCGAAGATCAACCTCCACCTCGGTGTGGGACCGCTGCGCAGCGACGGCTATCACGAGTTGTCGACGCTGTACTGTGCGCTCTCGCTGTACGACGACGTCACCGTCCGCGCCGCTGACGAGCTGTCGGTCACGGTGACCGGCGAGAGTCGCAGGCAGGTCCCGGCCGACGCCACCAATCTCGCGGCGCGCGCCGTGGTGGCCCTGGCCACCCACGCGGGCGTCGACCCCCGGGTGGCGATCACCATCGACAAGAACATCCCGGTCGCGGGCGGCATGGCGGGCGGGTCCGCCGACGCCGCGGGAGCGCTCCTGGCCGCAGCTCGACTGTGGCGCCTCGACATCGGTCGGGACGAGCTCCTGGCGATCGCCGCGGACCTCGGGTCCGACGTCCCGTTCTCGGTCGTCGGCGGCGCGGCGCTCGGAACCGGGCGCGGCGAGCGCCTGCTGCCGGTGCTGCACCGCGGCGAGATGCACTGGGTGCTCGCAGTGGCGGGGACCGGACTGTCGACCCCGGCGGTCTACCGCGAGATCGACCGTCTCCGGGCGCGCGACGACGACCATCCCGCACCGGCGGGCACCGCCCGGCCCGACGCGCTCATGCAGGCGCTGGCCTCCGGCGACGTGCATGCCGCGGCCCCGCTGCTCCACAATGATCTGCAGCCGGCCGCGCTGTCGCTGCAGCCCATGCTGCGGCGCACCCTGCGCGCCGGACGAGAAGCGGGTGCCCTGGCCGGCCTGGTCTCCGGGTCCGGGCCCACCTGCGCGTTCCTCTGCGCGGACGCCGACGCAGCCGTGTCGGTGGCCGCAGAACTGTCCGGTTCGGGCGTGGCCAAGGCCGTCCGCACGGCCTCGGGGCCGGTACCGGGCGCCCGGCTGATCCCCACCAACTGAGTTCGAAGACAAGTAAGGAAGTCGATGGCCCCGCGCACCAACACGTCGCTGATCAATGCCGAACGGATCAGCAAGAGCTTCGGCATCAAGCCGCTGCTGGACGAGGTGAGCGTCGGCGTCCACGAAGGCGAACGGATCGGCGTCGTCGGCCTGAACGGCGGCGGCAAGACCACCCTGCTGGAGATTCTCGCCGGCATCACCGAGGTCGATTCGGGCAGGCTCTCGCGGGCGGGCGGCATCCACGTCGCGACGGTCACCCAGCGCGGCGACCTCGATCCCGAGGCGACCGTCGCCGACACGGTGGTCGGCCGGGACGTCCCCGAACACGAGTGGGCGGGCGATGCGCGGATCCGCGGCATCCTCGCCGGGATCGGCGTCGACGAGATCCTGCACCGTAAGGTCGGAGAGCTCTCCGGCGGGCAGCGTCGTCGCACCGCACTGGCTGCCGCGCTGGTCACCGATTCGGACCTGTTGATCCTGGACGAGCCGACCAACCACCTCGACATCGAAGGCGTCTACTGGCTGGCCGATCACCTGGTGAACCGTCGCAGCGCCCTGGTGGTCGTGACGCACGACCGCTGGTTCCTCGACACCGTCGCCAACCGGACCTGGGAGGTGCACTCCGGTCGGGTCGACGAGTACGAGGGCGGCTACAACGACTGGGTCTTCGCCCGCGCCGAGCGCGCCCGGCAGGCCGACGCCGCCGAGGAACGACGACGCAACCTCGCGCGAAAGGAACTGGCGTGGCTGCGCCGCGGCGCGCCCGCCCGCACCTCCAAGCCGCGCTACCGCGTCGAAGCGGCCGAGAAGCTGATCGCCAACGTCCCGCCGCCGCGCGACACCGTCGAACTGTCGGCGTTCGCCAAGCGGCGGCTCGGTCGCGTCGCCATCGAGCTCGAGAACGCGCACCTGGAGACGCCGTCGTCCGGCGACGAGCCCGGTCGCGTCCTGCTCGACGACACCACCTGGCGGCTGGCGCCCGGCGAGCGCATCGGTCTGGTCGGCGTCAACGGCTCGGGCAAGACCACGCTGCTCCGCGCGCTCGCGGGCGAGATCCCGGTGACGCCGGGTCGGCGCATCGAAGGTAAGACCGTCTCGATCGGCTGGCTGCGGCAGGAGCTCGACGACCTCGACCCGACCCTGCGTCTGCTCGAGGCGGTCGAAGAGGTCGCCGGTCACGTCATGCTCGGCGACAAGGAGCTGTCGGCCAGCCAGCTGGCCGAGCGGCTCGGCTTCTCGCCCGCCCGGCAGCGCACGCCGGTCGGTGATCTCTCGGGCGGCGAGCGTCGTCGCCTGCAGTTCACCCGGGTGCTGATGGCCGAGCCGAACGTGCTGCTGCTCGACGAGCCGACCAACGACCTCGACATCGACACCCTCCAACAATTGGAGGATCTGCTCGACGGCTGGGCCGGCACGCTCGTGGTGATCAGCCACGACCGCTACCTGATCGAGCGCGTCTGCGACACCACGTGGGCGTTGTTCGGCGACGGCAAGCTCACCAACCTGCCCCGCGGCATCGAGCAGTACCTGGAGCGACGCGCCGCGGACCAGGACGGCGGCGGAAAGGGGTCGGGCGCCAAGTCGGGCGGGCCGGCGAAGCCCACCGCCGCGGAGGCGAGCTCGGCGGGTGCGGGCCTGTCGGCGGCCGAGCATCAGGCCGCGCGCAAGGAGTTCAACGCGGTGGAGCGCAAGCTCGAGAAGGCCAACGCGCAGATCGCCAAGATCCATGCGAAGATGGCCGATTTCGATCAGAGTGATTACGCGGGACTCGGTGATCTCACCGAGAAGCTGCGTGCCGCCGAGACCGAGGTGGAAGAACTCGAGGAGCGCTGGCTGGAGTTGTCGGAGCTGGTCGGCTGAACCGAGCGTTGTCGCGGTTTGAGACTTGCGTGGACGCAACGAGTGCAACAGTCTCAGGCAATTGTTATGTTTGACGCACCTGCACAGCGATCTCGGACGCCGGATCGCCCTTTCGAGAGGTTCGCATGACGACTCCGCCGAATGACCCCTTCAACCAGAACCAGCCCGAGGGGCAGCAGCCCGGCGGTCAGCCGCCGCAATACGGCCAGCAGCCCGATTTCGGCCAGACCGGCGGTCAGCCCCAGTACGGCCAGCAGCCCCAAGCCGGTCAGCCCCAATACGGTCAGCAGCCCGGCAGCGACTACACCCAGCAGTTCGGGGCGTTCAACCCGGGACAGCAGGCCGCAGCCGCGGCACCGCAGCCGGAGCTGCAGCCGGAGGACCGCGGGTCGTTCTTCTCCGCGCTCTTCGACTTCCAGTTCTCCAAGCTGGTCGCGACCCGGGTGATTCCGGTGCTCTACATGGTCATCACGATCATCTTCACCATCGGCGCCGTCGTCGCGTTGATCAGCGGCGTCGTCAGCAGCTTCGCAATGATGGGCGACAGCGTCGGGGTGGGCTTGGTATCCCTGATCGCCGTGCTGATCTTCGTGCCGCTGTTCTACCTGGTGTACCTGATCATCGCTCGCATCATGCTCGAGCTGTACCTGCAGATCTTCCGCATCAGCCAGCACACCGCGCGCATTGCGGAGAACACTGCGAAGTAGCGCAGTTCGGCTGGACACGTCCCCGCGGCGTGCTCGAGGACCCGATCCTCGAGCGCACCCGCGGGGACGTCTGCGTTCGTCCGGACTGCTCGTCGGCGGAGACTGGGATTCGGGGGCTGCGATAACGTGACCGGCATGTCATACATTCGCACCGAGGTGCACGGCGGCGTCGGCGAGATCATCCTCGACCGGCCCCGCGCCCTGAATGCCCTGGATCTGTCGATGATCGACGATATGACGTCGGTCCTCGAGAAGTGGGGCGACGACGACAGCATCGAGACGGTGCTCGTGACCTCGGCGAGCGACCGCGCGTTCTGCGCCGGGGGCGACATCCGGGCGATTCGAGACCATGTGCTCGCCGGCGAGACCGACCAGGTGACCCATTATTTCGCTGCCGAGTACCGACTCAATCTGCTCATCGCGGAGTACCCGAAGCCCTACATCGCGATCGTCGACGGCGCGGCGATGGGCGGAGGCCTTGGCATCAGCGTCCACGGTGAGATCCGGATCGTCTCGGAGAAGGCCTTGATCGCGATGCCCGAGACGGCCATCGGTTTCTTTCCCGACGTGGGCGCCACGTACTTTCTGCCGCGTCTGCCGAAGGGCGTCGGGATGTGGCTCGGCCTCACCGGTGCCCGGATCGGCGGCGCCGACGCCGTCGCGATCGGCCTCGCCACGCACTTCGTCCCGTCGGATCAGATCGGCGGCGTCGCCGAGGCCGTCCGGACGGGCGCCCCGCTGCGCGAGGTGCTCGCCGACCATCGCTCGCCGATCACCTCCGACCTTCCGCTGCGCCAGATCGCCGAGTACTTCGACGGCAGCAGCGTGGTCGGGATCGCAGGCGGTCTGCGCGGCGCGGTGGGCGATCCATGGGCCGAGGAGATGATCGACCTGTTGGCCTCGGCGTCGCCGATGAGCCTGGCGGTGACCGCTCGGCTGATCGAGGCGGGAGAGTCGTCGTCGCTGGCCGAATGCCTGGACCGCGAACTCGGCGCCGCGGGCCGGATGACGGCGCATCCCGACTTCGCCGAAGGCGTCCGCGCAGTGCTGGTCGACAAGGACCGTGATCCGCAGTTCGCGAACGGTTCGGTGGACGAGGTCGACGAGGCCGCGGCGGCGACGATCGCCGGCGCCTGAGCGCTGTCCGGGCGAGTTACTTGGCGACCTCGAAGAGGCCCGAGACCACCGCGGTCTTGGGCGCTCCGGCGGGGTTCTGCGAGTCCTCGTGCCCGACGTCGTCGGTGGGATCCAACGGGTTGGCCGACTGCGCGATGGCTTCCGGGCAGGTGAACTTCCCGGCCGCCTTGTTCTCGGTGACGGTCGGCAGTTCCAGCGTGCACGTGGACGAGGTGTAATACACGCCGTCGAGCGAGACACCCACGGTGGCGGTGATGGGGGAACCGGGCGTGCGAGCCGATGCGCCGACCGGCCACGGAAGGATTCCGCCCGCGAGGTCCACCGCGAGGAACTCCACCTGGGCGCCCTCGCCGCGGTCGCCCGCGAAGGTGAAGAGCAGCGCGTCGGGCGGGACCACCGGATCGGTGCGACCCGACTTGGTGAACTGGACGCAGCGGGTGGCGCCGTCGACGGGCGTCACGGCGATGTTCATCTCGCCGCTGGAGTAGTTGAGGCCGTACCCGCTGCGGACCACCGGGCCGGACTGCGGCGTCTTCTGGCAGTCGGCAGCGGCGATCTGCTCGGTGGTCGCCTGCGTGGGAGCGGGCGCCGGTGCAGGCACCGAGGCGCTGGTGGACGAGGTCGAGGAGCTGCCGCCGCCCCCGCACGCGGTCAGCGCGAGAAGGAGAGCGGCACCGGCGGCCGCCGAGGCGACCGTCGCACGGTTACGGTTCATTGATTTCGGCCTTCGGGGCTTCGTCCGACTAGTCCGCCGCCGCGACCAGCGGTTCCAGGAACAGATCGGGATGCTCTTTCTCGATGTACTGCAGGCGCCACTTGTCCGAGAACAGCGCCAGGATCGCGCCGTCGGACCGGGTGAAGACCTCGACGCCGCGCTGGCGGTCGAGTTCCGTGGCACTTGCCTCGTCGGTGCGACGGGCCATCGAGTAGCCGAGCGGCTCGACGATCGTGTCGACGTTGAACTCGGCCTTCATCCGGGCGGTGACCACCTCGAACTGCATCGGGCCGACGGCGGCCATCACCGGGGAGGCGTCGCCGCGGATGTCGTTGCGGAGCACCTGCACCACGCCCTCGGCGTCCATCTGGTCGACGGCCTTGCGGAACTGCTTGTACTTGTCGGCGGTGGTGACGCGCAGCGCCGAGAAGTGCTCGGGCGCGAACGAGGGGATCGGCGGGTACTGCACCTTCGGGTCGATGAAGAGGGTGTCGCCGGGTGCCAGGGCCATCGCGTTGACGAGACCGACGACGTCACCTGGGTAGGCGTTGTCGACCGTCGAGCGGTCGCGGCCGAACACCGCCTGCGCGTACTTGGTGGCGAAGGGCTTGCCGGTCTGGGCGTGTGTCACGACCATGCCGCGCTCGAACTCGCCGGACACGATGCGCATGTAGGCCAGGCGGTCGCGGTGGCTGGTGTCCATGCCCGCCTGCACCTTGAAGACGACGGCGCTGAACGGGTCGGTCACCTCGCGCTCGGTGCCGTCGACGGACTCCCGGCCGCGGGGCGGCGGCGCGAACTCCACCAGCGCGTCGAGCAGCTGGCGGACGCCGAAGTTCAACATCGCCGAGGTGAAGATCATGGGAGAGGTCTGGCCGGCCAGGAACATCTCCTGGTCGTGGTCCTGGCCGAGCTCGGCGAGCAGCTCGCTCTCCTCCTGCGCGGCCACCCAGGCATCGCCCTCGCGCGCGGCGGCGTCGTCGGCGCTCATCAGGATCTCGGGTGCGATCTTGGCGCCGCCCGCGGTGCGCTCGAAGTGGATGTACTCGCCGGTGCGGCGGTCGAGGAGCCCGCGGTAGTCGCCCGCGATGCCGACCGGCACGTACAGCGGGGTCGGGATCAGGCCGATGCGTTCGCTGATCTCGTCGATCAACTCCAGCGGTGTCTGACCGGGCCGGTCCCACTTGTTCACCACGGTGATCACCGGGATGCCGCGGTGACGACACACCTGGAACAGTTTCAGGGTCTGCGGCTCCAGGCCCTTGGCGGCATCTATCAGCATCACTGCGGCGTCGACTGCGGTCAGCACGCGGTAGGTGTCCTCCGAGAAGTCGGAGTGACCCGGGGTGTCGACCAGGTTGATGACGTTCGGGATGTCGGAGGTCGACGACTCCGGCGTGTAGTTGAACTGCAGCGCGGTGGAGGTGACCGAGATGCCGCGCGCCTTCTCCATCTCCATCCAGTCCGACACCGTGGCTCGACGACTGCCCTTGCCGTGGACCGCGCCCGCTTCACTGATCATGTGGGCGTGCAGCGCCAGGGCTTCGGTCATCGTCGACTTGCCGGCATCGGGGTGGGAGATGATGGCGAACGTACGTCGACGGTTTACTTCACGGCGGATGACCTCGGAACTCACCCGTCTACGCTATCGGTTTTGCGTGGTAGTGGGGAAATTGGGGCGGAGAGGCCGTCCACCCCGAGCAGTCGCATCAGTCTTTCGGTGGCATCGACAAAATCAGCCCGCTCATCGAGGTCTGACGGCGATCTGCCTTCGGAGGGCGATGAGCGGGCTGATCTTGGCGGCAGGGTGGAGGTTCCAAAGTGACTCGCCGACGGCGTCGACCAGGGAGGGGTTACTCCGTCATTCGAAAGGGATCGGCGGCATCTTGACCACCTGCGCAGCGTAACTGAGGCCCGCGCCGTAGCCGAGGAGGAGTGCGGTGTCTCCGGGCTTGGCCGCCCCGGTCGAGAGCAGCTCGTCCATCGCGAGCGGGATCGATGCCGCCGAGGTGTTGCCGGTTCGCTCGATGTCGTTGGCGACCACCGTGGTCTCCGGGAACTTGAGGCTGCGGGCCAGCAGGTCGTTGATCCGAGAGTTGGCCTGGTGGGGGACGAACACGTCGATGTCGGAGGCGTCGACCTTGGCCACGTCCATGGCCCGCTGCGCTGCCTTGCCCATCTCGAACGCGGCCCAGCGGAACACCGCGGTGCCCTCGAGTCGCAGGTAGGGACGCTTCTCGATGTCACCGCCGTCCATGTAGCTGATCCAGTCGATGTCCTGGCGGATGGCGTTGAACTGGGTGCCGTCGCTGCCCCACACCACCGGGCCGAGTTCCTGCTGCTCGGTCGGTCCGACGACCACCGCGGCGGCGCCGTCGCCGAAGATGAAGCAGTTGGTGCGGTCGGTCATGTCGAGCGTCACCGACAGCTGCTCGGCGCCGATCACCAGCACGTGGCTGGCGCTGCCGCCGCGCACCATGTCGGAGGCGATCGACATCGCGTAGCCGAAGCCCGCGCAGCCGACGGTCACGTCGAAGGCGGGGACACCGTTGGCGCCCAGCTCGGTGGCGATGGCCGTCGCGCCCGCGGGCGTCAGCAGCAGGTGGGTGTTGGTGGCGAGGATGACCGCGTCGATGTCCGCACCGGAGAGCAGGGCGTTGGCGATGGCCTTGCGTCCGGCGTGGATGCCCATCTCCACCACGGTCTCGTCGCGCCGAGCGAAACGGCGGCTCTTGATGCCGGTGCGGGTGTAGATCCACTCGTCCGAGGAGTCGATGTACTCGCAGATCTCGTCGTTGGTGACCACGCGTTCGGGCCGGTACGAACCGATCCCGAGCATGCCGATCTTCTGCGTGCCTACTGCCTCGGGCAACTCCACCATCGGACGACTCCCATGCTTGATTCCGTGTGCGGCGGCACACTCCTTTTTCGACAGTCTCACGACCACCCGGCTACCCGGAAGTAGTACTGGCGAGTCACTTCTCGATTTCGTCGTCGCGAGAGCGGCAAATCCCGTTGACACGTTCCGGAGCCGGTCACAGAATTGTTGAGTCGAGGCGAGGTAGCTCGATCGGACGATAGGGGACCGGATGATTCACGCCCGCGGCCTGGCGGCGACGTTCGTGACGGGCAAGGGGAAGAAGCAACGGGAAGTGCGGGCGGTCGCCGGCGTCGACCTCGACATCGCCGAAGGCGAAGTCGTCGGCTTCCTCGGCCCCAACGGGGCGGGCAAGACCACCACCCTCCGCATGTTGACCACGCTGCTCCGGCCCACCGCGGGCACGGCGACCGTCAACGGCTTCGACATCGTGTCCCAGTCACTCGAGGTGCGGCGCAGCATCGGCTACGTCTCGCAGATGGGATCGACGTTCTCGCAGGCCCTCGCGGGCGACGAAGTGGCCGACCACGGGCAGCTGTACGGAATGAGCCGCCGGGAGGCCGTCGCCCGCGGGCAAGAACTGTTCTCGCAGCTGCAACTCGACGGACTCTGGGACCGGATGCCGAAGAACATGTCCGGCGGCCAGCGACGCCGGCTCGACATCGCCATGGGACTGATCCACGACCCGACGCTGGTCTTCCTCGACGAGCCGACCACCGGACTCGACCCCCAGGCGCGAGCCAATCTGTGGGACCACATCGGCAGGTTGCGCACCGAGCGGGGTGCGACGGTCTTTCTCACCACGCACTACCTCGACGAGGCCGACGCGCTGTCGGATCGGATCCTCATCATCGACAACGGGACCATCGTTGCCGCGGACACCCCGGAGAACCTGAAGTCGCAGGTGTCGGGCGACCTCGTGCACCTGGAGTTCACCGCGGCCGAGCCGGTCGCGCAGGCGGCGGCGCACCTCGAACGGCTCGGCGCCACCGAGATCGCGGTCTCCGGGTTCGGCGTCCGCGCCCGGCTCCGCGGCTCGGCGAAGGTGATCCCCGGTCTGCTGCGCGAGCTCGACGCCGGCGGCAGCGTGCTCGATTCCTTGGAGATCCTCCGACCGACCCTCGACGACGTCTTCCTGACCCTCACCGGCCGTAGCCTGCGCGACGCCGAAGCCACCACCGACGCCGCCACCGACACCGAGGAGGGGTCCGATGAGATTCCTGCGTGAGTCGTACATCGTCTTTCGCCGCCAACTGCGCATGAACCTGCGCAACCCGGCCTGGGTGCTGATCGGCATCATGCAGCCGGTCATGTACCTGGTTCTGTTCGGGCCGCTGCTGAAGCCGATCGTCGATCAGTTCCCCGGCGCGGGCGACAACGCCTACACCTTCCTGGTCCCCGGTCTGCTGGTGCAACTCGGCATGTTCGGCGCGATGTTCGCGGGTTTCGGCCTGATCGGCGAATGGCGCGAAGGTGTGATCGAAGCCGAACGCGTGACGCCCGCCAGCCGCACGGCGCTGCTGTTCGGCCGCCTGCTTCGCGACCTGCTCCAGCTGCTGGTTCAGGGGCTGATTCTGGTGGGGCTCGGTTTCGCGATGGGCATGCGCGGCTCCATCGTCGGCGTCGTGGTCGGCCTCGTGATCACGCTGATGGTCGGCGGCGCCTGCGCGGCGGCGTCGAACGCCCTGGCGCTCACCACCAAGAGCGAAGACGTCATGGCACCGGTGCTCAACATGCTTCTGATGCCGATCCTGCTGCTCTCCGGCATCCTGCTGCCGATGACGCTGGGCCCGGCGTGGCTCGAGCGGGTGTCGGACTTCATGCCGTTCCGCTGGATCGTCGACGCCGTGCGGTCGTCGTTCCTGGGCGACGTGGCGTCGCTCACGGTGGTCTGGGGCCTGCTGGCAGCGGTCGTCCTCAGTGCGCTCGGCGCCTGGTGGGGCACCAGCGTCTTCCGCAAGGAGAACGCCTGACGGTCGTCAGAGCTTCTTGGTGTAGTCGAAGAAGTGGGGGGTCGTGTCCTGCCGCAGCCGGGTGAGCTTGCGGTAGCTGATCAGCCAGCGACCGTCTTCCTTCCGGTACTCCTCGTGGTAGTGGCCGTATCCGTGCAGGTGCTCCTCGTGGTCGCCGTTGGTCCACCACAGCTTGTCCTCCATCGCCCAGATGCCGCGGGCGGTGGTGTCGGAGGTCAGCTCGATCTCCGGCATGTGGCCGTGATGGACGGTCGTCACGGGGGTGCCGCCGTCGAGCATGGTGCTGATCGCGGCGGTGAGCCGTTCCTTGCCGACGACCCGATTCGACGCGCCCTCGGTCTCCGGCTGCTTGTCCTTCGGCAGTCCGCCCCAGGTCTCGGAGACCACGTCGTCGGTGTGCAGCGTCGGGTAGACCTCCCACTGCTTGTTGTCCATGCAACGCAGGCGCGCGCAGAAGACCCGTTTGATCTCCTCGATGGCCTGGAGCTGCTCGGCGACGGAGAGGGTGAGTTCGGAAGCCATCCTCTCAACGTCTCAGCGGCGGCCCGGCTGGGCAAGGGGCGATTCCAGTCACCGGAATCGCGGCCACCCCGAAGCGCCGCGATCGGGGACACTCGAGACATGATGATCGATCGATTCGACGTGATGCCGCTGTGACGTCACTGTTCTCTCCCCTGAAAATCCGTTCCCTCGAGATCCGGAACCGGATCGTCATGTCGCCGATGACGCGCGAGTACTCGCCCGCCGGTGTGCCCGGACCCGACGTGGCCGCGTACTACACGCGCCGCGCAGCCGGCGGTACCGGACTCATCGTCACCGAGGGCGTCGCGATCGACCACCCGACCGCCGTCGACAGCACCGCCGTCCCGCGACTGCACGGCGACGCCGCCCTGGCCGGGTGGCGACGGGTGGTCGACGACGTGCACGCCGCGGGCGGACGGATCGTCCCGCAACTGTGGCACGTCGGACCGCTGTGGGGCGCGATGGCACGCGTCGATCCGGCCGTGCGCCCGATGCGGCCGTCCGGCCTGTGGGGCACACCCGGAAAAACCGTCTACCCGCAGTCGTACATCGACGCGAGCGCCGCTCCGACGTCGGCGATGACGCAGGCCGACATCGATGACGTCATCGCCGCCTACGTGCGGTCGGCGCGCAATGCGGTCGACGTCGGCTTCGACGGCATCGCCATCCATGCGGGCCACGGCTATCTGCTCGACGCGTTCCTCTGGGCCGACACCAACCGTCGCGACGACGAGTGGGGTGGCGACCTGGAGCGGCGCACCCGGTTCCCGGTGGCGGTGGTCCGGGCGATTCGCGCGGAGATCGGCGACGACCTGCCGATCTTCTACCGCTTCTCGCAGCACAAGCAGCAGGACTACCTGGCCCGGATCGCCGACACTCCCGACGAGCTCGGGGTGATTCTGCGGGCGCTGGCCGAGGCCGGCGTGGACGTCTTCGACGCCAGCGGTCGGCGCTTCGACCAGCCGGCTTTCGAGGGGAGCCCGCTGACCTTGGCGGGATGGGCGAAGGAGTTGACCGGCGCGATGAGCATGGCGGTCGGCAGCGTGGGCCTCACCACGTCACTGCGGGACCGGGGCCGGGCCGAGCCCGACTCTCTCGACAACGTGCACGCCCTGCTCGGCTCCGGTGAGATCGACTTGATCGCGGTCGGTCGGCTGCACCTGGCCGACCCCGACCTCGCGACGACCCTCCGAGCGGGATCGGTCCCGGTCTTCGACCGCGGCGTTCACGAGGCGACGCTGCATTAGTGCAGGCGTCGTGAGTGCCGGCGTCGCCCGAGCTTCCCGCTCGGGCGACGCCGCACGAAATCAGTCGACGATGCCCGCGAGATGCAGGGCCAGCTTGCCGGGCACCGCTTCGTCGAGGCCGTCGAACGACGAGACCTTGGGTGCGGGCGGCAGGGTGGCGACGCAACCCGCGTAGCTCAGGCCCGCGCCGAAGCCGAGCAGCAGCGCGAGCTGTCCGCCCTTGGCCTTGCCGGTCGCGAGCATCTCCTCCATGGCGAGGGGGATCGACGCGGCCGAGGTGTTCGCGGTCTGCTCGATGTCGCCCGCCATCGGGAGATCGTCGGGGAGTCCGAGGTTCTTCTTCATCAGGTCGTTGATGCGCGCGTTGGCCTGGTGCGGGATGAAGACCTCGATGTCCTCCGGGCCTGCGCCCGACTCGGTCAGCATCTTCGTCAGCGCCTTCGGCAGGGTGATGGCGGCCCAGCGGAACACGCGGGGACCCTCCATCTTGATGATCATGCGGCCGATGGGATCGGTCTCGGGATCCTTGCCCTGGTACTCTACCGCGCGCGCCATGTACTCGACGGTGTCGTGGTTCTGCTTGATGGCTTCGGCGTTCTCGCCGTCGCTGCCCGACACGATCGGCGAGATGCCGTTGACCTCGCTGGGGCCGACCAGCACGGCGCCCGCGCCGTCACCGAAGATGAAACCGGTGCTGCGATCGCGCGGATCCAGGCCCACCGACATGGTCTCGACGCCGATCACGACGACGTAGTTGGCGCTGCCCGCACGGATGGCGTCGCTCGCCACGCCGAGGGCGTAGCCGAAGCCGCCGCAGCCCGCAGCCACGTCGAACGCCGGGATGCCGTTGAGGCCGATGTCGGAGGCGATGATCGGAGCGCCGTGGGGAACGTTCCACGGCCAGCTGCTGGTGGCGAGGATGATCATGTCGACCTTGTCGCGGTCGATGCCCGAGTTGATGATGGCGCGATCGGCGGCCGCTGCCGACATCGAGCGCATGGTCTCGTCGCCGCTGATCCACCGGCGCGCGTGGATGCCGCTGCGCTCGAAGATCCACTCGTCCGACGACTCCATCACCCGGCACAGCTGTTCGTTGGTGACCAGTTGCTTGGGCCGGTAGGCGCCGATGCCCAGCATCGCGATGTTCGTGTGACCTGACGTGGTAACCAGAGCTGCCAAGATAATCGTCCTCGTAATCAACTCCGGCGATTGAGCGCCGCCGGATACTCGCGGGTAATTCTACTTACGGTTGCAGTGGCGGTCAGCACAGGAGGGGGCACGAGTGCCGTTGCAAATATCACGCGATCGGTTGAACTGGGGTTTCGCGTGTCGCGTCGCCGGCGAACTTCTCTTTCGCGCGCAGCGTCATGAGTCCGCCCGCCACCGATAGCACTGACCCGGTGACGAAGACCAGCCAGAAGCCGCCGACCGCCGCAACCAGCCCGGCGCCGAGCATCGGGCCGAGCAGCTGGCCCAGCGCCGCCGACACGTTCACGATGCCGAGGTCGCGGCCGTGGTCCTCCTCGTGCGGCAGCAGGTCGGTGGCGAACGCCAGTCCGGTGGTCATGAAGGCGCCGTAACCGATGCCCATCAGCGCTGCGGCGATGAGGGTCGCGGTGAAGGTGGTGTGCGCGACGATCACCACGCCTGCGCAGGCTTGGATGCACGCCGCGACAGCGGTCAGGGTGCGACGGTGTCCGCGGCGGTCGGAGATGACGCCGAAGACGATGGAACTGCCGACCACGAAGATCGTGTAGACGACGATCAGGATCAACAGGTTGTTCTCGGCGTCCGCTTTCTCCTGCGTCAGGCCGTACAGCAGGAAGAAGAGCAGCAGCGACGTCCCGAGGGCGTTGCCGATGTTGCCGACCAGGCGGCCGCCCAGCATCCAGCAGAAGTCGCGGTCGCGGAGCGACGCCCACGGTCGGTCCTCGCTCCGCGCGGCCCGCACACTCTGCGGGACCGCCGGGTCGGGGAGTCCGAGCGATGCCCAGGTGCCGACCACGGCCACCAATGTCGCGAGCACCAGGTAGCCGGGGAGCACGTCGAGGCCGAGCATGACGATGACCCCGACGCCCAGCACGATGCCGAGTGCCTGCGACGACCCGATCGACGCCGACGCCGCACCCCGCTGGTCGGGCGGCAGCTGGTCGGGAATCATCGCGGTGAAGGCGGCCGAGGCGATCGCGACCGATGCCGAGACGCCGATCCAGCAGATCGCGACCAGCCAGGCCTCGTGCGCCAGTCCGGTCAGGACCAGGAACACCGCCATGCCCCACGACCCGCCCAGCGCCCATGGGCGACGACGCGCACCCAGCCATGCGGGGAACGACGAGCCGTCGGTCCGGTCGGACGCGGCGCCCGCGAGCGGGCCGGCGACCACGGCGACCAGCCCGCCGATGCCGAGGATCAATCCGGACACGACGATGCTGTAGATCCAGCGATCGCCGTCGTCGGAGGTCTGCTCGTCGAGTTGCAATGGCAGCAGCAACTGCAGCGGCGTCAGCTGGGCCATCCAGATGACGAGCCAGGCGAGGGTGAACAGCGTCATCCACCGGCGGCCGATCGGCGCCGGACGGGTCATGCGCGGTTCTCCGCGATCACCCTGCCGTACCAGTCGTACGAGGTCTTCGGGGTCCGGGTCGCCGTCTCGAAGTCCACGTGGACCAGCCCGAAGCGCTGGGTGAAGCCGTCCGCCCACTCGAAGTTGTCGAGCAGCGACCACACGGTGTACTCCTGCACGTCGGCACCGGCCTCGATGGCCTCGCCGACGGCGCCGATGTGCCCGGCGAGGTACGAGATCCGGTCGGCGTCACAGATCACCTTGGCGCGATCGGGCTCCGGGAACGACGCCCCGTTCTCGCTGATGATCAACGGCGGCAGACCGGGGTAGCGCTCGGTGAGATCGACCAGCAGATCGCGGAGGGCGCCGGGCACGATCGGCCAGTCGTCGCCGAAGCCGGTGACCGGTGCGCCCGGGGTCGGCACGATGTCGAAAGGGATCGGATTGCCCTCGCCGGTCGGTGCGGTGACCGTCGTCGGGTTGTAGAAGTTGACCGCGTAGAAGTCGGGGCGCGCGGAGATCAGCGCCATGTCGCCGTCGCGCACCGGCATCGACCTGTCGTACGCCGACATGTCCGGGTACTCGCCGGTGAGGATCGGGTCGGCGAAGATCCGGTTGTGGATCAGGTCGTACGCGGCGACCGCTGCGACGTCCGCGGGGTCATCGGCGCGCAGGGGGCGCACGTGCGTGTGGTTGTTGGCGAGGCCGACGGCCTCGGCGCCCCGCTCGCGCAGCACCGGCATCGCCAGTCCGTGTGCCAGCAGTTGATGATGCGCGGTCGGGAGCGCGTCGAAGATGAGGATCTCGCCCGGTGCCAGCTCGCCGGTCGCGTACCCCTGGAGCGTCGTCATCGCGGGTTCGTTGATCGTGTACCAGTGCTTCACGCGGTCGCCGAGGCGGTCGGCCACCAGCGCGGTGTAGTCGGCGAACCGTGCTGCGGTGTCGCGGGAGCGCCAGCCGCCCGCCTCGTTCAGCGGGACCGGCATGTCCCAGTGGAACAGAGTCGGGAACGGCGTCACCCCGGCTTCGAGCAGGCCGTCGACGAGCCGCGAATAGTAGTCGAGGCCCGCGGCGTTGGCGGCACCCGTGCCGTCGGGCTGAACCCGCGTCCACGAGATCGAGAAGCGGTAGCGGTCGAGTCCCAGATCGCCCGCGAGGGCGACGTCCTCGCGCCAGCGGTGATAGCTGTCGGGGCCGGGCTCGGCGGTGGAGCCGTCGATCACCTTGCCCGGGGTGTCGACCCACTCGTCCCAGATGGATCGGCCGCGTCCGCCCTCGGTCCGGGCGCCTTCGATCTGGAAGGCGGCCGTGGCGGCCGACCATCGGATCGGCCGCGGGAGTATCGGGACGGCGGGCGCATCAGACAGGCGGCTATCGGACGGTGAGCGCTCGGCGGCGGTCATGACGTGCGGACTCCTCGGTCGACTGCGCAGTCTTGATCAAACGATCAAGACCAGGATGGGGTCATCATCGCCTATTTGAGCCGCTGAGGCGGCCACTTGCGCAAAGTCGGCGCACGTTTGCCGGTGGTGGAGGAGAAACTGATGCCGCTGTTCACCCCGACAGGGAAGAACAGCGGCATCAGTCGAATCTGGGACGCGCCCATGTGTACTACGACCAGGCGTGCACGACATTCTGTGCGGCTTCCAAACCCTGCTTCACCAGGAGTTCGGCGGCGTCGACGCCATTGGCGATGAGCAACTCCACGTCGGCCTTGTCGGCACCGGGGAAGGGCTTCAGGACGAAATCCGCGGGATCCTGCCTGCCGGGCGGTCGGCCGATGCCGAGCCGCACGCGCAGGTAGTCGCGGGTGCCGACGGTCTGCGAGATGGACCGCAGACCGTTGTGGCCGCCTTCGCCGCCCCCGACCTTGAGTCGTACCGTGCCGAAATCGATGTCGAGTTCGTCGTGCAGCACGATGAGGTCTTCGGGCGCGACGGAGTAGTACGAGACCAGCGGGCCGATCTGGCGGCCGGTGACGTTCATGTACGTCCGCGACTTGGCGACGAGGACCGGTTCGCCGCCGATCCGCACGGTGGCGGTCAGGGCGCCGGAGCGCTTGTGCACCGAGAAGTTCTCGCCGTACGAGGAGACCAGGCTGTCGGCGACCATCGCGCCGACATTGTGCCTGGTCTTCTCGTAGGCGGGACCGGGGTTGCCCAGTCCGACAATGAGTTTCACTCAGAGTCCCATTCAGTCGCGCGGAATTACTCCGCGGCGGCCTCTTCTGCCTCGGCCTCTTCGCCCTCGGCGGGCTCAGCGGCGGCCTTCTGGGCCTCGACCGAGACGAGCAGCGCCTCGGGATCGGTGACCAGGGTGGAGCCCTCGGGCAGGGTGATCGAACCGGCGGTGATGTTGGTGGGAGCCTCGAGGCCCTCGACCGAGATCACGATGTGCTCGGGGATGTTCAGCGCGTCGGCCTCGATCTCGACGGTGCTGGCCTCGGAGACCACCAGGGTGCCCGACTGCGAGGTGCCCTCGACGAGGATGTTGACCTCGACGACGACCTTCTCGCCGCGCTTCACGATGAGGAGATCGACGTGCTCGATGTAGTTGCGCAGCGGGTGAACGTCGACCTGCTTGGTCAGTGCGAGCTGCTTCTCGCCCTCGATGTCGAGCTCGACGACGGCGTTGATGCCGCCGGCGCGGAAGATGGCCGACAGCTCGCGGTTCGGGAGCAGCAGGTGCTTCGGGTCGGTGCCGTGGCCGTACAGAACGGCGGGGACCTGGCCGGCGGCGCGGGCGCGACGCGCGGAGCCCTTGCCCTTCTCGGTACGGGCGGTGGTGGCGAGCTGCGGGGCGGTTGCCATGCGATTCTCCTAGGTTCGTCGATACTCGTGGTGACGCCTCGACGTCTGCACACACGGCCGCGAACCTCGGCGGCCGAAGCCGCTCCGGAATTTCTAACCGTCGCGCCGATTACGGTGATCAACACCCTCGCCGAGACAACGGGAGTCAGAATACCATCGCGGTATGACGTCAGAAAAGCCGACAGAACTGGTCCGTGCCTTCTTCACCGACCTCGCCCAGCGTCGCGTCGATGACGCGGTCGATCGTGTCGACGACGACATCGTCTACACCAACGTCTCGCTCGCGACGGTGCGCGGCCGTCAGCGCTTCGGCACGGTGATGCGCACACTGAACCGCGACGGGACCGGATTCGACGCGTCGATTCTCGCGATCAGCAGCGATGACGTCGGCGTGGTCCTGACCGAACGGATCGACGAACTGAAGGTTGGACCGCTGCGCGTGCAGTTCTGGGTCTGCGGCCGCCACGAGATCCGCGAGGGGCGGATCGCCCTGTGGCGCGACTACTTCGACTTCTGGAACTGCACGCGCGGATTCGTCCGCGCCGTTCTCGCGCTGGCGATCCCGCGTCTGCACAGGCCGTTGGTCGATCCGGTCAGCGCTTCTCGCGTCGCCGCGGGGTAACTGCTCGTCAGCCGAGCAGCTCGTCGATCTTGTCCACCGGTCGTGCCAGCCGGGCACCGGCGTCGGTGACGACGAACGGGCGTTCCACCAGGACCGGGTGTTCGACCATCGCGTCGAGGAGCTGCTCGTCGGAGGCCTCGGCGAGATTGAGCTCCTTGTAGAGCTTCTCGCGCTTACGGGCGGCCTGGCCGGGCGTGACGCCTGCGGCGTCGAACAACTCGGTCAGCTGCTCGCGCGTCCATCCGGCGTCGAGGTATTTGATCACCGTGGGCTCCACGCCGGCCTCGCGCAGTTTGGCGAGGGCGTTGCGGGAGGTCACGCAGCGGGGGTTGTGATAGATCGTCGCATCCACGACTCCCACGGTACGCGGCGCAGACCGCCGCGCGGGGCCGCTGCGCGTCGTACCATCCTTCAGATGGGGCTTCGATCGTTCGGACGAGTACTCGCCGCCCTCGCGATGCTCCTGGCCACGCTCGCGGGAGCGGCCTGGGCGGGCGGTGAGGCCTGCGCCTGCAGTTGCATGCCGGTCTCGCCGGACGAGGCCGTGGCTCGCTCAGATGCGGTGGTGGAAGGTCGTGCGATCGCGTCCACCGAGGAGGGC
>NZ_JAAYXO010000090.1 GCF_012515855.1 Gordonia sp. (in: high G+C Gram-positive bacteria) | reverse complement strand
CTTCGAGAAGGACGGCGAGGTGACCGGCGGCACCATCGCCCTGCACCGTGAGGTCTTCAAACGCCTCGGAGTCGATGATCTCAAGGGCGTCAAGACCGACTGGGGCGGACTGATCCCCGGCTTGAACGCCAAACGCTACGACCTGGTGAGCGCAGGCATGTCGATCACGCCCGAACGGTGCGGCCAGGCCGCCTTCAGCGTCCCCGAGATCAACTACACCACCGCGCTGATGGTGCAGCCCGGCAATCCGAAACAGCTCTCCGACATGGACTCCATCAAGAATTCCGGCGCCAAGATGGCCGCCATGACCGGAGCGATCGAGGCCGACTACGCGACGCAGCTCGCAATTCCCGACCCCATGCTCGTGAAGGACCAGCAGTCCGGCATCGACGCGGTGAACTCCGGTCGCGCCGATGTCTTCGCGCTCACCGCGGTCTCCCTCAACTACGCGAAGGCCAACACCCCGGGGCTCGACGTCGAGGTGACGAAGCCGTTCATCGCGGTGATCGACGGCAAGCCGCAGAATCCCGCGGGCGCCACCGTGTTCCGCAAGCAGGACACCTCGCTGCGCGATGCCTACAACGCCGAGGTCAAGAAGATCCTGGCGGACCCCGCCGAGTATCTCCGGATTCTGGGACCGTTCGGATTCACCCTCGAGAATCTGCCCGATCCGAAGCTGACCACCGAGCAGCTCTGCAACGCCGAGTGAGCGGGTCAACGAACTAGGTGAACCACAACCTCGACGAACTCGTCGATGCCCTGCCCGAGCTCGGGCGGGGCATCGTCATCACCCTGGAATTGACGGCGGGCGGCGGGCTGCTGGCCTTTGTGCTCGCACTGGGTCTGGGCACGATCGTCCGCGTCCGATCCCTGCCCATCCGATTCGTGGCGCGCGTGCTGATCGAGTTCTTTCGCGGCACGTCTCTGGTGGTCCAGCTCTTCTGGCTGTTCTACGTGCTGCCGCTGTTCGGCTACCAGCTCGACCCGGTGCTGTGCGGCATCCTGGCCCTCGGCCTCAACTACGGCGCGTACGGCGCCGAGGTGGTTCGCGGCGCCCTCAACGCCGTGCCCACCGCCCAGACCGAGGCGGCGGTGGCGTTGAATTTCAGTCCCTGGCATCGCCTCACGCGGATCGTGTTCCCGCAGGCCTGGGCGATGATGATCCCGTCCCTGGGGAATCTGCTGATCCACTTGTTGAAGGGCACGGCGTTCGCGTCGTTCATCACGCTCCAGGACCTCACCGCCGGAATCGTCGACCTCCAGCGATCCACCGGCGACACGCTCTTCGCGTTCGGCATCGGCCTCGTGCTGTACCTGATCCTCGCGTATATCGTCACCCTGGTGATCAACCTCGCCGAGGCTCGGGCCAAACACCGACTGGGGCGTGGTCCCACCCTGCGTGAACTGCTCAGTTTCCGGCCGCAGTCGAGCCTGCCGGGAGGTGGATCGCTGTGATCGAGTGGAGCTGGCAACGTGCAGACGACGCGATGCCCTATCTGTGGGACGGGTTCCAGGTCACGCTGCTTGCCACGCTGATCGGCTTCGTCGTCGCCGCGATCCTCGGCCTGGGGATCGCCGTGATCCGGCGATCCGCTCCCCGCTGGGTCTCGATGCCGGTCCACGCTGCGGCCGAGTTCGTTCGGCTGACGCCGATGGTCGTCCAACTGTTGTTCGTCTACGCCCTGCTTCCCGGCGTCACCGCACTGACCATCGGTGTCGCGGTCCTCGGCGTTCACTACTCGACCTACATGGCCGAGGTCTATCGGGCGGGTATCGAGGAGGTCCCGAAGGGACAGTGGGAGGCTGCCCGGGCGCTGTCGCTGCCGCCGCAACGAACCTGGCGCGCCGTCATCATTCCGCAGGTCGTCAGGAACTCACTGCCCGCCCTCGGCAACAACGCGGTGTCGATGCTCAAAGACACCCCGTATCTGTTCACCATCACCGTGGTGGAGTTGGTGACGGAGGCCCAGCGGTACGGTGCCGCACATTTCGCCTACCTCGAAGCGTTCACCCTGGCCGGCGTCTTCTTCCTCGTCGCGAGCTACCCGACCTCGGTCCTGATCCGACAATTGGAGAAGCGCCTTGCGCATGGATAAGACTCCCCCGGACGACTTCCGGGACCAGATGATCCGGTTCGACCGCGTGGTCAAGCGGTACGGCGACCACACGATTCTCGACCACCTCGACTTCACCGTCGGACGGGGTGAGAAGGTCACTCTGATCGGGCCCAGCGGATCCGGCAAGACCACCATCCTTCGGCTGCTGATGACCCTCGAGAAAGTGACCGACGGCGCGATCTGGGTGGCGGGGCAACCCCTCACCCACCGCTATCGGGGCGGCCGACTGGTGCCCGCGACCGAGAAGCACCTCCGCGAGGTGCGCAAGAGCATCGGCATGGTGTTTCAGCAGTTCAATCTGTTCCCGAACATGACCGTGCTGCAGAACATCACCGAAGCGCCGATCCAGGTGCTCGGGCAGAGCCGGGACGAGGCCGTCGGGCAGGCCCGCAGCCTGCTCGAGATGGTCGGGCTCAGCGACAAGGAGTCGGCTCATCCCAGCCAGTTGTCGGGCGGTCAGCAGCAGCGTGTCGCGATCGCCCGCTGCCTGGCGATGAGTCCGCAGGTGATGCTGCTCGACGAGGTCACGTCGGCCCTCGACCCGGAGTTGGTCGACGGGGTCCTCGCCGTGCTCCGCGACATCGCCACCACCACCGACATCACCATGCTGATCGTGACCCACGAGATGCGGTTCGCCCGGGAGGTCTCCGACCGAGTGATGATGTTCGACGCGGGCAAGATCGCCGAGGCCGGGACCGCGGACCAGATCTTCGAGAACCCCCGCGAACAGCGGACCAAGGACTTTCTGCGCGCCGTGCTGTGAGACCGCTCAGCCGCTGTTCCGCAACGCGGTCGCCAATCCGTTCATCGTCAACTGAATTCCGCGGCGGATCAGCGGCGAGTCCTCGCCCGCGCGGAAGCGCTTGAGCAGTTCCACCTGAAGCAGATTGAGCGGCTCCAGATACGGGAAGCGGTTGTACACCGACCGTTTGAGGGCCGCGTTGTCGGCGAGGAGATCAGAGGTGCCGGTGATCTTCGCGTACATCGCGATCGTCCGCTCGTGCTCGGCGACGATCATCGAGAACACTCGGTTCCGAAGCTCCTCGTCGTCGACCAAGGCCGCATACCGGTGTGCCAGACCCATGTCGGACTTCGCGAGCACCTGGGCCATGTTCGACATCACGGAACGGAAGAACGGCCAGTTCTGGTAGTAGTCGCGGAGCTTGTCCAGACGTTCGGCATCGGTGCCGACCCACTGCTCCACAGCGCTGCCGACGCCGTACCATCCGGGCAGCATCACCCGGCACTGCGTCCACGACAGCACCCACGGGATGGCCCGCAGGTCGGAGATCGCCGTGGTCTGCTTGCGCGACGTCGGTCTGCTGCCGATGTTGAGCGCGCCGATCTCAGACAGCGGCGTCGAGGCGGTGAAGTACTTGACGAACCCGGGGGTCTGGTGCACCAGCGCGCTGTACGACCGCCGCGCCAGCTCGGCGAGTTCGTCGAAGTCCGCGTACGCCGCCGCCGGGTCGTCACCGAGACCTTCGGTGTCCAGCAGGGTCGACTCGATGGTCGCCGCGAGGAGCGACTCCAGGTTGCGTCGCGCGCTCACCGGCTCGGCGTACTTGGCGGCGATGATCTCGCCCTGCTCGGTGAGCCGGAGGGCGCCCTGGACCGCCCCGGGCGGCTGCGCCAGAATGGCGTCGTAGCTTGGGCCGCCACCGCGCCCGACGGTCCCGCCCCGGCCGTGGAACAGCTGAAGCCGGACGCCGGCGTCGCGCGCCGCCGCCACCAGATCGAGTTCTGCGCGATACAGCGCCCAGTTCGCGGCCAGGTACCCGCCGTCCTTGTTGGAGTCGGAGTAGCCGAGCATCACCTCCTGGGTGTCGCCCTGCGCCCGCACCAGATCCCGATAGAAGCCCAACGAGAGGGTCGCGGTCATCGTCGCGGCCCCGTCCCGCAGATCCTCGATGGTCTCGAACAAGGGGACCACGCGGACGCTGCACGAGGGTGCGCCGTCGTCGCCGAGTCGGTAGAGGCCCGCTTCCTTCAGCAGAATCATCGCCTCGAGCATGTCCGAGACCGACTGGCACATGCTGATGATGTAGGTGGGGACCGCGTGGCGACCGAACCGGTCGACAGCACCGGCCGCAGCGTGCACCACGCCGAGTTCCTTGACCGCGAGCTCACTGAGCTCGGCGTCCGGCGAGGTCAACGGTCGGCGCGAGGTCAGCTCCCCGGTTAGCAGATCGATGCGCGCCTGCTCGTCGAGCGCACCGTAGTCGGGACAGACGCCCGCCCACGCCAGCAGTTCGGCGACGACCTCGGCATGCGTGTCGGAGTTCTGCCGCATGTCGAGCCCCGACAGATGAAAGCCGAAGGTGCGGACCGCTTCTCGGAGAGCGCCGAGCCGATCGTCGGCGATCGATGCGTCGGAGACGGTGCGCAGCGCGTCGTCGATCACGTCGAGATCCGCGGAGAACGCATCGGCGTCGGCATAGGGTTCCGAGGCCGTCGCCAATTCCCGCTCCCCCGGGTCGACGAAGTCGTCGCCGAGCGTGACGAGCGCACGAGCCAGGACCCGCGAGCGGATCGCGGTGACGGCCGACCGGAACGGCTCGTCGTCGGTGCGGCCGGGCTCCGCATCCGGAGCGAACCCCGCGCCGAGCGCGACCAGCGCGGCCGAGACGGGCGCCACCAGGCGCGTGGACATGCTCAGTTCCTGATGCAGCGCGGCGAGCTCGCCCAGGTGATGGCGCATCACCACGCGAGCGGCGCTCGACGACGCCTCCATCACCACCTCGGCGGTGACGAACGGATTCCCGTCCCGATCGCCGCCGATCCACGAACCCATGCTGATCATCGACATGCCGCTGAAGTCGACATCCGGGTACGCGGCGGCGAGGGCCGAGCGGACGTCGTTGTTCAGCGCGGGCACCACCTCGAAGAACGAGGCGCCGTAGTACCGCAGCCCGGTCACGATCTCGTCGGAGATCGTCAATCGACGCATCCGAATCAGCGCCGTTTGCCACAGCATCAGAATCTGCCTGCCGATGTCGGCGTCGAGCGCCGCCTCCTCGGCCGGGGTCAGTTCGGTCCGCGCCCGCACACGCATCAGTTCGGTGATGCGATTCTGCGCGTCGAACACACTGCGCCGACGGGTCTCGGTGGGGTGTGCGGTGATCACCGGAACCACCTGGGCCCCGCCGAGACCGGCGATCACCTGGGATCCGGACAGGCCGGCGTCGGCGAGCTTGCCGAAGGCGGCCGCCAACGACGACGCCTGCGGCCGATCCCCCGCCCGCAGATGGATGCGGCGTCGGCGCTCACGATGCAGATCCTCGGCGAGGTTGGCCAGCAGCGCGAAGTTGGTGAACGCTCGGATCACCGGCATCAAGTCGGCCACCGCGCGATCGGTGTAGCGGTCCGCGAGCTCGTCGCGCGTGACGTCCGCGTATCGGATGCCGAAGGCGTCCCGACGGGAGTCCTCCACCAGGGTGAAGGCCTCGTCGCCGGCGTGCGACGCGATCACCCCGCCCAGCAGGTCGCCGAGGTACCGGATGTCGTCGCGGAGCGGTTCGGTGAGTGCACGATCGGCGTCGTCGACGCTGATGCGCTCGACCATCGGTGTGGCGATGGCGCGCGCGATCGCTTCCGGAGTCGCGTTCTGGGGAGTCAGCTCGTCAGCAGCCATGCGACCAACCTACGTCCGCGCCGTCGATCACGCTGGGCGACGCGGTATGCGTTCAGTCTTCGGCGGAGCGGATGTCGTCGCGGACGCGCGCCTCCCGGTAGCCGGTCCATCGCTGGTCGCGCACCTGGTCTTCGGTCGGCTCGGGGGTGCGCTCGTGCCGACCGCGAGCGATGCCCGGCAACGGACCGGTGCCACCGTTGACCGCGGCGATCGCGCGGTCGGCCAGCGCCTCGCCGGCACCGCGGTACAGCTGGATCACCACGTCGATGCCCATGTCCTCGAGCTCGGCGACGTCCTCTCGGTACAGGGCGACCGATGCGACGATCGCGCTGCCGTCGTCGACGCGGCGCAGTTCCCGCAGTGCCTCGATGTTCGCGTACTGCGCGGGCATCGCCAGCATGATCACCTTGACGGTCCCGGTGACCACCACCCGCGTCCAGAAGTCGTAGTCGGTCGCGTCGGCCTCCAGGACGTGGTATCCCTGCTCCACGAGCTCCTGGACCCGGTTCGGGTCGTGCTCGATGCCCACCGCACGGTAGCCGTATTCGTCCACCAACTGCTGGTAGGCCGACGAGCCCACCCGGCCCATGCCGAGCACCACCGCATCCGCGTCGCCGATGTCGATCGGCCGGTCGTCGATGTGGATCTTGCCGGGCGGTCGAGTCGGCAGCTTCCGCGCGAACTGCGAGATCCGCGAGACGCCCGGCGGGTTGACGATGCCCGCGACGATGAAGCCGCCCGACACGGCGATCACCAGGGTCAGCAGCCAACTGTCCGACAGCCACCCGTCCTCGGTGCCGATCTCGGCGATGATGAGGGCGAACTCGGAGTAGTTCGCCAGGGCGAGGGTCGCCAGCAACGATGTGCGGTTCCGCAGCCCGAACATCCACAGCAGGAACCAGTAGACGAGGGCCTGGATCGGCAGCAGAAGCAGCAGAAGCAGGCCGATGCCGACATTGGCCCACGTCGGGATGCCGTGGAATCCGATCGAGACGAAGAAGCCGATCAGCAGCAGGTCTTTGATGCGGAAGAGGGCGTTCGACAACTGCTCCGCGCCGGTGCGGCGCGCCAGGAGCACGCCCATCACCAGGGCGCCGAGGCTTCCCGACAGTCCGACGGCGGTGAACAGCAGGTAACCCGGGATCAGCGCCATGCCGATGCCGAAGAGCATCTCCATCTCACCGTGGCCGATGCGCGACCAGTACTTGGTGGCCCACGCGAGCACCGGCAGCGCCACCACCAAGCCGAGCGCCCAGACGCTGGGCGGTTCGCCGCGCGAGGCCGACATCAGGACCACCGCGAAGATGTCCTGCATCACGAGGACGCCGATGACGATGCGGCCGTACAGCGCGAGCTCGTCTCCGCGTTCCTGCAACACCTTGACCGCGACGATGGTGCTGGAGAACGACAGCACGATCGCGATCGCGATCAGCACCTGCAGCGACTCCTGCGCGATGAATCCGATCACCGTCATCAGCGACAGCACGCCGACCCCGACCAGCGTCATCACCAGGACGTGGGCCGTCGCGTTGAGCCAGACCTCCTTCTTGATCAAGGAGCCGAGGTCGAGCTGCAGCCCGATCGCGAAGAGCAGCAGGATCACGCCGATCTCGGCGAGCTCGTCCAGTCCGGTGATCTTCTCGACCGAGGACGCCTCGAGGATGAAGCCCGCCGCCAAGAAGCCGATCAACGGCGGCAGTCGCACCAGCTTGGCCACAAGCCCGCAGCCGAAGACGATGGCGACGTACGTCGCAATAAGGGTCACATCAGCACCCCTACGACCGAATCAACAACAACAGGCCGCCGGGACGGATCCCAGCGGCCGTTCGGTCGAACTCCGAATCAGGAGTACTTGATGTCGAGGCCGACACCGATGATCAGAATCAACCAGATGATGCCGACGAAGACGGTGAGGCGGTCGAGGTTCTTCTCGACGACCGACGAACCCGACAGGCTCGACTGGACGCCACCACCGAACAGCGAGGACAAGCCACCACCCTTGGCGCGATGCAGCAGAACCAGAACGATCAGCAGCAGGCTGGTGATGATCAAGCCGATGTTGAGCGCGATAGTCACGGGTGGATGGTCCTGTTCGTCGAAGCTTCTGGTCGGCCACCGGAAGGGACCTCACGAAGAGATCCGTAGAAAAAGAACAGTGGCAGGTCGCCTCCGTCGGGAGGCAACCTGCCACAGTCTACGCGATGGATGCGGCGACGACCGCACGCACCCGTTCGCGTGTTTAGAGCAGCGGTCCGCCGGCGGCGATCGCCGACAGCTGAGCGAACTCGTCAGCCTTCAGCGATGCTCCGCCGACCAGCGCACCGTCGACGTCGGACTGAGCGATCAGCTCGCCGACGTTCTTGGCGTTCACCGATCCGCCGTACAGCACACGCACCGAGTCGGCGGTCTCCTGATCGGCGAGTTCGGCGAGGGCGCCACGGACTTCCTTGCAGACCTCCTGCGCGTCGGCAGCGCTCGCCACCCGACCGGTGCCGATGGCCCACACGGGCTCATAGGCGACGACGACCTTGGCGATCTCCGCCTTCGTCAGACCGGCCAGCGAGGCCTTGAGCTGAGCGACGTTGTACGCCACGTGCTCGCCCGCCTCGCGGACGTCGAGCCCCTCCCCGATGCACACGATCGGCGTGAGGTCGTGACGCAGCGCGGCCTTGGTCTTGGCCAGCACCACCTCGTCGGTCTCGCCGTGCAGGCTGCGACGCTCCGAGTGGCCGACCACCGCGAAGGTGCAACCCAGCTTGGCCAGGAAGGCGCCGCTGATCTCGCCGGTGTAGGCACCGGAATCGTGCTGGGAGACATCCTGCGCACCGTAGGTGAGCAGGAGCTTGTCGCCGTCGACGATCGTCTGCACGCTCCGGATGTCGGTGAACGGCGGGATCACCGTCACATCGACCTTGTCGAAGTACTTCTCGGGCAGGGCGAAGGCGATCTTCTGAACCAGCGCGATGGCTTCGTAGTGGTTCAGATTCATCTTCCAGTTGCCCGCGATGAGCGGAGTCCTACTCATGCGTTCACCTCCAGGACGGCCAGACCCGGGAGTTCCTTGCCCTCCAGGTACTCCAGCGACGCACCGCCGCCGGTCGAGATGTGCGAGAACGCCTCATCCGGGATGCCCAGCGCACGCACCGCTGCGGCCGAATCGCCGCCGCCGACGACGCTGTACGCGCCGTTCGCGGTGGCCTCGGCGATCGCCTCGGCGACACCGCGGGTGCCCGCCGCGAACTTCTCGAATTCGAACACACCCGACGGGCCGTTCCAGAAGATCGTCTTGGCGCTGCGCAGGACGGTGGCGAATCGCTCGACGGTGCCCGGACCGATGTCCAGGCCCATCCCGGAATCGAAGCCGTCGGCCGACATCGCGATGCTGGTGTCGGCATCGGCGGCGAACTTGCTCGCGACGACGATGTCGTGCGGCAGGTGGATCACGTCGCCGAACTTCTCGAGGAGTCCCTTGCAGGTGTCGATCATGTCTTCCTGCATCAGCGAATCGCCCACCTCGCTGCCCTGTGCCTTCATGAAGGTGAAGGCCATGCCGCCGCCGATCACCAGGGTGTCGACCTTGGGTGCGAGGGCTTCGATGACGCCGAGCTTGTCGGACACCTTGGAGCCGCCCAGAACCACTGCGTAGGGACGCTCGGCGTCGGAGGTGAGCTTCTTCAGCACCTCGACCTCAGTCGCCACCAGTCCGCCGGCGTACGACGGGAGCAGTTTGGCGACGTCGTAGACCGACGCCTGCTTGCGATGGACCACACCGAAACCGTCAGAGACGAACGCGCCGTCGTCGCCGACCAGCTCGACGAGCGCCTTGGCGAGCTTGGTGCGGTCGGCGTCGTCCTTGCTGGTCTCGCGGGGATCGAAGCGGATGTTCTCCAGCAGCAGGACGTCACCGTCGGTGAGGCCCTCGGCACGGGCGAGCGCGTCGGACCCGACCACGTCGCCGGCGAGCTGGACATTGCGGCCCAGCTCCTCCGACAGTCGTGCGGCCACCGGCGCCAGGGACAGCGCCGGATCCGGCTCGCCCTTGGGGCGACCGAGATGCGCGGTGATGATGACCTTGGCACCGGCGTCGACGAGCTTGGCGATGGTCGGCGCCGACGCGATGATGCGGCCGGGATCGGTGATCGTGCCGCCGTCGAGCGGAACGTTCAGGTCCGAGCGCACCAGCACGCCGCGACCCTCGACTCCGTCGGCCAGAAGGTCTTCCAGAGTACGAACAGCCATGGTGATTACAGCGACTTCCCGACGAGGCCGATGAGGTCGACGAGGCGGTTGGAGTAGCCCCACTCGTTGTCGTACCAGGAGACGGTCTTGGCCTGCTTGCCGATGACCTTGGTGAGGCCGGCGTCGATCAGCGAGGAGTGCGGATCGGTGACGATGTCGCTCGAGACGATCGGCGCGTCGTAGTACTTCATGATGCCCTTCAGCGGGCCCTCGGCGGCGGCCTTGAAGGCAGCGTTGATGTCTTCGGCGGAGGCCGACTTCTTCAGCTCCGAGGTGAGGTCGGTGACCGAACCGGTCGGGATCGGCACACGCAGGGCGTAGCCGTCGAGCTTGCCGAGGAGCTCCGGAAGGACCAGGCCGATGGCCTTGGCCGCACCGGTGCCGGTGGGAACGATGTTGACCGCGGCGGCGCGGGCGCGACGCAGGTCCGAGTGCGGGCCGTCCTGCAGGTTCTGGTCCTGCGTGTAGGCGTGCACGGTGGTCATCAGACCCTGCTCGATGCCGAACTCGTCGTTCAGCACCTTGGCCATGGGGCCGAGGCAGTTGGTGGTGCACGAGGCGTTCGAGATGATGTTCTGGCTGCCGTCGTACTTGTCGTCGTTGACGCCCATCACGATGGTGATGTCCTCACCCGAGGCCGGAGCCGAGATGATGACCTTCTTGGCGCCGGCGTCCAGGTGACCCTGAGCCTTGGCGCGCGCGGTGAAGATGCCGGTCGACTCGACGACGACGTCGACGCCGAGGTCACCCCACGGCAGTGCGGCCGGGCCTTCCTTGACCTCGAGTGCCTTGATCTTGACGTCGCCGACGACGATGGTGTCGTCACCTTCCAGGCGAACGTCCTGCGGCAGGCGACCGAGGATGCTGTCGAACTTCAGCAGGTGCGCCAGCGACGCGTTGTCCGTCAGGTCGTTGACAGCGATGATCTCGATGTCGGTGGTTCCGAGCGCCTTCTGAGCCTCCACGGCGCGGAAGAAGTTACGGCCGATGCGGCCGAAGCCGTTGACGCCTACCCGAACAGTCACAAGTTGCTCCTTAGCGGTGAGTGTAGAGCCGGCGGTTCACAGCCGGCCCGCTGCCCCCAGCCTAATCGTCGCTGCCCGCGAGGTCACCGGAAGGTCACATGTCGGGCTGGGGTGTTGGTCACCCCGGCGGTTCGGCCGGGGTGTCAGGCCTCGTCGAGAAGCTCCGCGGTGACCGCGGATTCGGTGTCCGGGATGCCGTCCGTACGAGCCCGCTTGTCGGCCATCGACAGCAGTCGACGGATGCGGCCGGCGACCGCGTCTTTGGTCATCGGCGGATCGGCGAGCTGGCCGAGCTCCTCCAGCGACGCTTGGCGGTGCTCCACGCGCAGCCGACCTGCGGCCACCAGATGGTCGGGAACATCGTCGCCGAGAATCGCCAGCGCCCGCTCCACGCGGGCAGCCGCGGCGACCGCCGCACGAGCCGATCGGCGAAGGTTCGCGTCGTCGAAATTGGCGAGACGATTGGCGGTCGCGCGCACTTCGCGACGCATCCGACGCTCCTCCCAGACCAGTCGGGTGTCGTGCGCGCCCATGCGCGTCAGCAGCGCACCGATCGCCTCACCGTCGCGGATGACCACGCGATCGCTGCCGCGCACCTCGCGCGCCTTGGCGGCGATCCCGAGTCGACGCGCCGCACCGACCAATGCCAGAGCGGCTTCCGGTCCGGGACAGCTGACCTCGAGCGACGACGACCGTCCGGGCTCGGTGAGCGAGCCGTGTGCCAGGAACGCTCCGCGCCACGCGGCCTCGGCGTCGCCGATACTGCCGCCGACCACCTGCGCGGGCAGGCCGCGGACGGGCCTGCCGCGCATGTCGAGCAGGCCGGTCTGTCGAGCGAGCGCTTCTCCGTCCTTGGTCACCCGCACGATGTAGCGGGCGCCCTTGCGCATTCCGCCCGACCGCAGCACGTGGACGTCGGCCGTGTACCCGAACAGTCCGTGGATCTCGTACTTGAGGCGGCGTGCGACGTTGCCGAGGTCGACCTCGGCCTCCACCACCACGCGCCCGTTCACGATCTGCAGTCCCCCGGCGAACCGCAGGAGCGCCGACACTTCGGCCTTGCGACCACTGATCTGCGCTACCGACAACCGGCTGAGCTCGTCCTTGACGGCTCCAGTCATAGCCACGGTGAAACGTCTCCTCTCCCCTTGCATCCCCCCGTCTGAGAGAACACCGCCGCGCACCTCGGCGCATCGGTTTCGGTCAGACGTCTGCGGGCAACCTTACCGGCGGTCATTTCGAGTTCAGCAGCCCGACCACCGTCGCGGCCGTTTTGGCGGGATCGTGCACTCCCGTTCCGGGGACTGCGAGCTCGGCGACGCGCAGCGTGGCGCCGAACCGGTCGGCGGCCCGTTCGAGGTACTCGCGTTCGCGCCCCGCGGGCACCGACGAGGCGTCGACGACGACGTCGTCGAACTGCAGCGTCGAAGCGTGCGCATGCAGCACGTGCAGGTGGCGTTCCACCGAGTAGCCGGTGGTCTCCCCCGGCTCGGCCTGAAGATTCACGAACAGCATCTTGCGGGCCGAGGTCTCGCGCAAGGCCGCCACCTGCTCCGGAACCAGCACATGTGGGATCACGCTCGAGAACCACGAGCCGGGCCCGAGGGTCACCACATCGGCTGCCCGGATGGCCGCCACGGCCGCCGGGCAGGCGTCCGGCGCGTCCGGGATCAGGCGGACGCGACGCGGCTTTCCCGGCGTCGTCGCAACGGCGACCTGACCGCGGATCACCCGGCTCACGCGCGGATCCGACTCCAGCCCGGAGACGTCGGCTTCGATCACCAGCGGCACATCGGCCATCGGCAGCACGCGACCGTCGACGCCGAACAGGTCCATCAGTTCATCGAGTGCGGAGACCATGTCGCCGGTAATCTCGGCGACACCGCTCAGCAGGAGGTTGCCGATCGGATGGCCGGCCAGCGCACCGTATCCGCCGAACCGGTGCTGAAGCAGCTGTGCCCAGCGCGCGTGCCGGTCGGCGGCGGCGGGATCGTCGCGTCGCAGGTCCTTTACGGCCGTCGGCGCGCCCATCAGCGCCGCCAGCGCCATGCGGAGGTCGCCGGGCGGGATCTGTCCGAGTTCGGCCCGGATGCGGCCCGAGGATCCGCCGTCGTCGGCGACCGTGACCACCGCGGTGACGTCGGCGGTCAGGTATCGCAGCGCGGTGAGCGTGTTGAAGAGTCCGTGACCTCCGCCGAGCGCGGCGGCTTTGAGTCCGGCGTTCTTGAACCCGGAGTCTTCGGGCCCGGCGTCCGTCGTCATTCGCGCCCCAGGTCTCGGTGCGTGACCTCGACGTCGTAAAGCAGATTGCCGTCGCCGTCCACGGCCTCGGACAGCCGCCGGGCGAGATCCTGCGACATCGCGACGCTGCGATGCTTGCCGCCGGTGCAGCCGACGCCGAGGGTCATGTATCCCTTGCCTTCGCGAAGGTAGCCGCGGCCGACGATGCCGACGATGTCCACGTAGCGCTCCAGGAACTCCGCTGCGTCCTCCTGCCCGAGCACGTAGTCGCGGACCTGCGGCTCACGTCCGTTGTGCTCGCGCAGTTCCGGAATCCAGTACGGGTTCGGGAGGAAGCGGACGTCGGCGACCAGGTCGCAGTCGATGGGCAGCCCGTACTTGAAGCCGAACGACTGCACGGCGATCGACAGGCGTCGACCGGCGACGGTCGGAAAGACGTTCTCGACGATGGAGCGCAGTCGAGTAGAGCTCAGGTTCGAGGTGTCGATCACCTTGTCCGCGACCGTCGCGACCGGATCCATGATGGCGCGCTCCGCGGCGATGCCTTCGCTGAGAGTTCCGTTGCCCTGCATCGGGTGTCGGCGGCGGACCTGCTCGAACCGGCGGACCAGGACATCGTCCGAGGCGTCGACGAAGATCATCGAGGTGTCGGCGCCGCCCTCCTCGAGGTCGGACCGCAACTTCTTCATCTCGGCGTCGAACGACGGGTCGCCGCCGCGCACCACCATCGCGATGCGCTGGGCGCCGACCTCACTGCTCCGAACCATCTCGACCAGCGCGGCGATGAGCGACATCGGCACGTTGTCGCTCACGTACCAGCCGTCGTCCTCCAACACATTCGCCACCGACGTCCGGCCGGCGCCGGACATGCCGGTGACGAACAGCACCGTGGTTCGGTTGTCCGAATCAGTCAACTTGCGTTTCCCTCCCTGTCGGCGGTGTTGTCATCGAGTGCATCACGAACCGCCTGTGCTGTCGCGGGACCGACGCCTTTCACTTCGGCGATCTCGTCCACGGTCGCTCGCTTGAGATTCGCCACGGACCCGAAATGCGTTACCAGCGCGGTCCTGCGCCCGGCGCCGAGACCCGGGATGCCGTCCAACGCCGAGGTCGTCATCCGCTTGCTCCGCTTGCTTCGATGGAACGTGATGGCGAAGCGGTGCGCCTCGTCGCGCACACGTTGAAGCAGAAAGAGCGCTTCGCTGTTGCGCGGGAGGATCACCGGCTCATCATCACCCGGAATCCACACCTCTTCCAGCCGTTTCGCCAGACCCACCACTGCCACGTCGGTGACACCCAGCTCGTCGAGGGCCGCAGCGGCGGCGTGCGCCTGCGGGGCGCCGCCGTCGACCACGAAGAGGTTCGGCGGATAGGCGAACTTCTTCGGCTTGCGCGAGGTCTCGGTGTCGTCCGCGGCGGTCTCCGTGGCCGACATCTCTCCGGTGCTCGTCGGCGGCGTCGACACCCCCTCGCGATGGCGGGCGAATCGCCTGCGAGTCACCTCGGCGATCGAGGCGACGTCGTCGGAGCGACCGTCGCCCGCGGCCTCCTTGATCGAGTAGTGCCGGTAGTCGGACTTGCGGGCGATCCCGTCCTCGAAGACCACCAGCGAGGCGACCACGTCGGTGCCCTGCACGTGCGAGATGTCGATGCACTCGATGCGCAGCGGCGCGTCGTCGAGACCGAGCGCTTCCTGCAGGTCGGTGAGGGCGGCCGAGCGCGAGGTGAGATCGCCCGCGCGCTGCAGTTTGTGCCGCGCCATCGCTTCGGTCGCGTTCAGTTCCACCGTGGTCATCAAGGTGCGCTTGTCGCCGCGCTGCGGCACTCGGAGGCTGACGCCGGCACCGCGTTGCTCGGTGAGCCACTTCTCCAGTTCGGGCGCGTCATCGGGCAGTGCGGGTACCAGCACCTCGCGCGGGATGCCGCTGCTCATCTCGCTCTCGGCGCCATAAAACTGCAGGAGGAAGGCCCCGACCTGGTCGGCCAGCGTCGCGTTCTCCTGGACCTCCACCACCCAGCCGCGCTCGCCCCGCACCCGACCGTCGCGAACGTGAAAGATCTTGACCGACGATTCGAGTTCGTCGCCGACCAGTGCGATCACGTCGGCGTCGACGCCGTTGCCGAGGACGACCGCCTGCTTCTCCATCGCGCGACGCAGCGCGGAGACGTCGTCGCGCAGGCGCGCCGCTCGCTCGAAGTCGAGCTCTTCGGCGGCAGTGGACATCTCCCGCTCCAGCTTGCGGATCAGCGCATCGGTCCGACCGGCGAGGAAGTCGCAGAAGTCCTCGACGATCTCCCGGTGCTCCGCGGCGGAGACGCGTCCCACGCACGGTGCCGAGCACTTGTCGATGTAGCCGAGCAGGCACGGGCGACCGATCTGTTCGCTTCGACGGAAGACACCCGTGGAACAGGTCCGAACCCCGAACACGCGGGTCAGGAGATCCACCGTCTCGCGGATCGCCCACGCGTGCGCGTACGGGCCGAAATAGCGGACCCCCGGCTTGCGCGGTCCGCGGTACACGAAGACGCGCGGATACTCCTCGTTCAGCGTCACGGCCAGCATCGGATACGACTTGTCGTCGCGGTAGCGGACGTTGAAACGCGGATCGAACTCTTTGATCCAGTTGTACTCGAGCTGAAGCGCTTCGACTTCGGTGCCCACGACGGTCCACTCCACGGAGGCGGCCGTGGTGACCATCTGCCGGGTGCGCGGATGCAGTCCGGTGAGGTCGGCGAAGTACGAGGTCAGCCGCTGTCGCAGGCTCTTGGCCTTGCCGACGTAGATGACGCGGCCGTGCTGATCACGGAACTTGTAGACACCGGGATCGGTGGGGATGGTGCCCGCAGCGGGGCGGTACGTCGACGGATCAGCCACGGTTCCCAGATTAGTCGTCGCGTCCGACACCCCCGCCGCTACCGTTGGTCCATGAAGGCGGTCCCTCGCGAATCCGGCGTTCGCGGCGCACTGGTCGCCGCGGCGGCTGTGGTCGCCGCGTCGGCACTCGTCGCCTGCAATGACGCCAACGCGTTCGCCGATGAGTACGCAGCCTATCTGGAGACCCAACCCTCGGTGGAGACGTTCCGCGTGCGGCCCAACAACACCATGCCGGGTGCGGAGTCGGTCGACTCGACGATCACGCTGCGCGACGGAATGTCCGACGACGACGTCACCGCGACGATTCAGCGACTCGCCGCGCATCAGGTCGACGAGCGGATCGATGAACATCGACTCCGCGTCACCTTCTCGGCACGGGATGGCGAGGCGGCCGTCACCCTGCTCGTGATCCCCGGTTCAGACAACCCGCGGATGGGCGATCGGTCGACGCTGCGGCACTGGGTGCAGCGCACCCGCGCGGCGACTGTCGAGACCCCGACCATCGTCGCCCTGCGCCTGTGGTCGGACGCCGTCGACGCGACGACCGCCGCCTCCGCGTTTCCGGTCGCCACCGCGATCGACGCGTTCGTCGAATCCGAACCGGCCGGACTCGTCCAACTCAGCGTGTCGGGCGCGGACTGCAATCTCCAATGGGATGCCGACGACTCCCCGACCGCGTTGGCGGCCTACCGCGACCTGATCGCACTGTTGCCGAACGGCGTGGCGCCCGCGCACTGCCGCGCGTCGTCGCAGCGGCCGTTGACCGAGGCGAGCTTCTTCATCACCGTCCCGCGCGACACCGCACCCGACGTCGTCCAAGCGATGCGCGAGCGCGCCGCCGACCTCGGCGTGCCCGCCGAGATCACCGTGGCTGCTTGAGGACCGGCTCGAGCGGGTCCGCGCTATTCGGCGTCCTGCCGCGCGCCGTACTTCTGTCCGTATTCACGAATCCGACTCATGGCCGCGACCGCGGCGTCGCCGTCACGGGCCTGGATCGCCATCACCGGGATGTGCTCGTCGCCGGGGAACAGCAGGCGCGCGCAGAAGCCCTTCTCGGGATACTCGAGTCCGATCATCTGGTCCCAGGTGAAGACCCGCTCGGAGACCAGGTTCAGGACCCCGATCCCGTCAGGACCGACGCGCACCCGCGAGCGGGTGAGGAACAGGATCACGGCGCAGATCAGCACCCCGACGCCGATCAACGAGAACTTGTCCCACCAGTCGATGTTGACGCCCGTATATGTGATGTCGAGCAGGAAACCGAAGGTCAGGTGAATCACCATGACGACGGCGATGGCCACCCAGGCCGCCTGCCGCATCCATCGCGGCTTGTAGACGAACTCCCAGGTGTCCGCCTGCGCGTCGCCGAATCCCAGGCTCATCAGAGGTCCTTGAGGATGAGGGCCGCCGCGAGTGCCGCGGTCATCGCCTGGGCCCCCTTGTCCTCCGACGATCCGGGGAGCCCCGACCGGTTGATGGCCTGAGCCTCGTTGAGTGTGGTGAGGACGCCGTTGCCGACGGGCGTCGACTCGTCGAGCGACACTCGGGTGAGGCCGACGGTCACCGCGTCGCACACGTACTCGAAGTGGGGCGTCTCGCCCTTGATCACCACGCCGAGCGCCACCACCGCATCGTGTGTGCGGGCCAGCGCCTGCACGATCACCGGCAGTTCGATGGCACCCGCGACCCGAACGACCGTCGGGTCGTCGATGCCACTGTGCGCCGCGGCGCGCACCGCGCCGTCGAGCAGTGCCGTGCAGATGGTCTCGTGCCACTGCGAGGCGACGATGGCGACCGTCAAGTCGCTCGCGTCCGCCAGGTCGAGGGTCGGTTCACCGGATCCGCTCATGCGCCTTCTCCTGCCGTGTCCGCCGCGTCGACATCGAAGTCGTCCAACCCCTCCAGCACGTGTCCCATGCGGTCCCGCTTGGTTCGCAGGTAGCGCAGGTTCTCGGCGTTCGCGCGGATCGGCATCGCCACGCGTTCGACGATCTCCAGTCCGTACCCGTCCAAGCCGACCCGCTTGGCCGGATTGTTGGTGAGCAGGCGCATCGAACGCACCCCCAGGTCCACCAGGATCTGTGCGCCGAGACCGTAGTCGCGGGCGTCGGCGGGCAGCCCCAGTTCCAGGTTGGCGTCCACGGTGTCTGCACCGTTGTCCTGCAGCTGGTAGGCCTGCAGCTTGTGCATCAGACCGATGCCGCGTCCCTCGTGACCGCGCATGTAGAGAATCACCCCGCGGCCTTCGCGACCGACCATCTCCATCGCCGCGTCGAGCTGCGGACCGCAGTCGCAGCGGAGCGAACCGAAGACGTCGCCGGTGAGGCACTCCGAGTGCACGCGGACCAGGACGTCCTCGCCGCCGTCGGCCGCGATGTCGCCCATCACCAGCGCGACGTGCTCGGCCTCGTCGAACGAGCTCTGGTAGCCGACCGCCCGGAACGTGCCGTGCTCGGTGGGGATTCGGGCGTCGGCGACGCGATCGACGTGCTTCTCGTGGTGACGTCGCCACGAGATCAGATCGGCGATCGAGATCAGCGCGAGGTCGTGCTCGTCGGCGAAGACTCGCAGTTCCGGCGTCTGCGCCATGTGGCCGGGGTCTTTCTGGCTGACGATCTCGCAGATCACGCCTGCGGGCGAGAGCCCGGCGGCCTTCGCCAGATCGACGGCGGCTTCGGTGTGGCCCGGACGACGAAGCACGCCGCCCGACTTGGCGCGCAGCGGAACCACGTGTCCGGGTCGCGTGAAGTCGTGCGCCGAGGACGCCGAATCGGCCAGCTTTCGCATGGTCGTCGCGCGGTCGGCCGCACTGATGCCGGTGCCGATGTCCTCGCGGGCATCGACGGTGACGGTGTAGGCGGTGCCGTGCTTGTCCTGGTTCACCGAGTACATCGGCGGGAGACCGAGACGGTCGCAGTCCTCGCCGGTCATCGGAACGCACAGGTATCCGGAGGTGTAGCGGACCATGAACGCGACCAGTTCCGGGGTCGCCATCTCGGCGGCGAAGATCAGGTCGCCTTCGTTCTCGCGGTCCTCGTCGTCGACCACCACCACGGCCTTGCCCGCGGCGATGTCGGCAATGGCGCGTTCGACGGTGTCGAAGACGATCTTCTCGCCGAGACCCTCGGTCTTGCCTGCCTCACTCATTCGGCTCACTGCCTTCCACATCGGTATTCGCGGAGCGGACGGCGCCGGTGAGGCGCTCGACGTACTTCGCAATGACATCGACTTCCAAGTTCACCCGCACGCCGGGGGCGGCGTCGCCGAGGTTGGTCTCGGCGAGGGTCGTCGGGATCAGCGATACCTCGAGCCAGTCCCCGTCGTCGTCATTGATCCCGACTGATGAGACAGTCAGCGAGATGCCGTCGATCGTGATCGACCCCTTCTCGACCACGTAGCGGGCCAGGTCTGCGGGGATCCCGACGCGGACGACCGTCCAGTTCTCACTCGGCGACACCGCGCGAATCCGTCCGACGCCGTCGACGTGCCCCTGAACGATGTGCCCGCCGAAGCGACCCCCCGCGGCCATGGCGCGCTCGAGGTTGACTGACGAGCCCTTGCCCAGGCGATCCAGCGAGCTGCGGCTGAGCGTCTCGGCCATCACGTCGACGGTGAACTCGTCGTCGCCGAGTTCGGTGACGGTGAGACAGACTCCGTTGACGGCGATCGAGTCGCCGAATGATGCATCGCTGGTGACCAGCGGCCCGCGAATGCGAAAACGCGCGGCTTCAGTGAGGTCGTCGCGGGCGGTGATCTCGCCGCGCTCCTCCACGATTCCGGTGAACACCGTCTCTCCTTTGCAACGTGCGCTCGGGAGAGACAGCCCGGCGGGTGCCACGCTATCGTCCTCTCGTATCCGGACTATGACCGTCGGCCCCGGAATCTCACCGAAGTCTGCTCGTCCCCGCACTGATGCGCGGGCGCTCGCGGGCTCGTCCCTCTTGCGAGGGCATTACCGCCGGTGGGGAATTGCACCCCGCCCCGAGAACTCACTATCGAAATTAGCATGACCTGCAAACCGCGCGCGCATCTGCCATCCCGACTGGCGGGACGACCGGCGCCCGGACGCTAGGGTAATCGGACACGCCGGACATCCCGGTCGACGAAAGGCCCTCCATGAGCACGCCGCAGACTTCCGGCACCCCGATCGCACGTTTCTTCAAGAGCTACTGGCTGCCGTTGGTGATCGGTGTCCTCGCGATCGTCTTCATCGCGCAGAATCGCGACTCCACCAGCACGAACCTGTTCTGGGTGTCGTTCCAGGCTCCCCTGTGGCTGGCGCTGGCCATCATGGCGCTGATCGGATTCGGCTGCGGAGTGTTCATCGGTCGCCGAAGCCGCAAGGTCAAGGACTAGCAGGTCAAGGACTAGCGATCCCGGCGCCGCGCTTCGAGCACCACCAGCAGGTCGTCGCCGAGCTCGGTCACCGCCGTCCGCCGGAAGCCGTGGGCCTCGGTCAACGTGGTGACCGAGCGGTCGACCACCGCGCTCGCACCGCCGCCGAGAATCGTCGGCGCCAGGTAGGCGTGGAGTTCATCGACCGATTCGGCCTCGAGGAAGGCGCCGATGATCGCGGGTCCGCCTTCCACGAGCACGTGCAAGGCGTCCGGGAGCGCGTCCAGGACCGCCTGTGGATCGTGACTGCGCACGTGAACCAGCGGAGCGCGACCATCACGGAGTGCCGCGTCGGCGGGGACATCACGTCTGCCCAGCACCACGCGGGCGGGCTGATGCGACATCAGCGTCCCGTCCGGGTTCCGGGCGGTCAGCGACGGGTTGTCGGCCAGAACCGTGCCCGTTCCCACGACGATCGCGTCGAGCCGTCCCCGCTGCCGGTGCGCGTGCTCGCGCGACGCCGGTCCGGTGATCCACTGACTGGTCCCGTCCGGGGCCGCGATGCGACCGTCGAGCGTGGCGGCCATCTTCGCCGTGACGAACGGACGGCCGTACCGCTGGCGGTGCAGCCAATACCGCAGCGGACCCGAGCGGGCCTCTTCATCGAGCACCCCCGCGGTCACGCGGACGCCCGCGGCGCGGAGCGTCGCCGCTCCCCCGGCCGCCGACGGATTCGGGTCCGTGACGGCGTACACGACATCGACGACGCCCGCGTCGAGCAGGGCCTGCGCGCACGGCCCGGTGCGACCGACGTGATTGCAGGGCTCCAACGTGACGACGGCCGTCCCGCCGCGCGCACGGTCGCCCGCCGCACGCAACGCCATCACTTCGGCGTGCGGTCCGCCGGGCGGTTGGGTGTGCCCCACCCCGGCGACCGCGCCCGTGGCATCGAGAATCACCGCGCCGACAGGGGGATTCGGCGAACTGACACCTAGCGCACTCTCCGATGCGACGAGCGCCCGCCGCATCACCTCATCGACGCGCACCGGGCTAGTGCTTGTCCCGGACTGCGGTGGCGAGTCGACGCAGGTCGGCCACCCGCCCCGCCGGATCGTCGCCGCCGTAGACCGCCGATCCGGCCACGAAGCAGTCGACACCGGCCTCCGCGGCCTGCTCGATCGTGGAGGCGCTGATGCCGCCGTCGATCTCGACGAGCAGGCGCAGGTCGCCGCTGTCGATCTTCTTGCGGATGGTGCGGACCTTCTCGAGTACCTCGGGCATGAACTTCTGCCCGCCGAAGCCGGGCTCCACGCTCATCACGAGCAGGGTGTCGAAGTCCTTGAGGATCTCCAGGTACGGCTCCAGCGGCGTGCCCGGCTTGATCGCCAGTCCGGCCTTGCCGCCCGCCGCGCGGATGTCGCGGCCGACGGCGACCGGGTCGTCGGTCGCCTCGGCATGGAAGGTGACGTTGTACGCGCCGGCTTCGGCGTACGGCGGCGCCCAGCGTCCCGGATCCTCGATCATCAGGTGGCAGTCGAGCGGGATGTCGGTGGCTTTGAGAATGCTCTCGACCACCGGCATGCCCAGCGTCAGATTCGGCACGAAGTGGTTGTCCATGACGTCGACGTGCACCCAGTCGACTCCGGGATCGATGTCGGACGGTCCCACGGCAGCGATCTCGGCGGCGAGATTCGCGAAGTCTGCGGACAGGATGGACGGGGCGATCATGGGTGCCGGACGGCCGGGGTTGCACATGGCGTCGAGTGTACGAGAAGGACCCGTCACTCCTTGCGAAGCGCTGCCACGAACATCGCGTCGGTGTCCTGCCGGTGCGGCCACAGCTGCACGTGCGGCCCGGCGCCGAGCGTTCCCGGGTCGAAGACGTCGCCTGCGACGAGCGAGCGGGCGTCGATCTGCGCGATGCCCTCGGTCTCCGCCAGGACCGCGTCGACGACACCGACCGTCTCGGACAGGTGCGGCGAGCACGTCGAGTACACGACCACGCCTCCGGGCCTCACCAGACGCAGGGCTTCGGTGAGTAACTGCTTCTGCAGGGCGACCAGTTCCGGGATGTCGTCGGGTCGACGACGCCAGCGGGCCTCGGGACGACGTCGGAGCGATCCGAGACCGGAGCACGGCGCGTCGACGAGCACGCGGTCGAAGCCGGGCTCCAGGCCGGAGTCACGACCGTCGGCGACGTGCACGTCGACCGGGAGACCGTCGACCACTTTCTCGATGAGTTCCGCCCGGTGCTCGGAGATCTCGACGGCGTCCAGTCGAGCGCCGGCCAAGCCTGCCAGCGAGCCGAGCAGCGACGCCTTCCCTCCGGGACCCGCGCACAGGTCGAGCCACCGACCGGAGTCGTCGGCGACATCCGCGCGGGTGAGAGCGAGCGCCACCAACTGGCTGCCCTCGTCCTGGACGCCCGCGAAGCCCTCGCGGACGGCGTCGAGCCGCCCCGGGTCACCTTCGGGGAGGTACACGCAGTACGGCGAGTAGCGGCCTTCGTCGCCTCCGCTGATGAGGGCGAGTTCCTCCCCCGTGATCTGTCCCGGGCGGGCCACCAGGTGGACGATGGGGCGATCGTCGTCGGCGGCCAGCGCGGCCTGCAGCTCACCGGTGGAGCGGCCGAGTGCCTCGTAGAAGACCTCCGCGATCCATCGCGGGTGCGCGTAGGTGAATGCGAGGTTCCCGATGCGGTCCTCCATCATGGACGGCGCCAACTCGTCGATCCAGAGCTGTTCGTCGCGCTGACTGACCTTGCGGAGCACCGCGTTGACGAAGCCCGACGGCCCCATGCCGTTCTCGGCGCGGGCGATGTCCACCGACGTCGAGACGGCGGCGTGCGAACCGATGCGGGTGCGGAGCAGCTGATAGG
>NZ_JAAYXO010000089.1 GCF_012515855.1 Gordonia sp. (in: high G+C Gram-positive bacteria) | reverse complement strand
AGGAAGTTGTGCTTGGTGATCGGCATGGTGATGCCGGAGATGTCGGCCTCCTGGAAGGCGTCGGTGCCGATCAGCGCGCGGCCGACCTGACCGGTGATCGCGACCACCGGGACCGAGTCCATCTGGGCGTCGGCCAGCGGGGTCACCAGGTTGGTGGCACCCGGGCCGGAGGTCGCCATCATGACGCCCGCCTTGCCGGCGACCTGTGCGTAGCCGGTGGCGGCGTGGCCGGCGCCCTGCTCGTGACGGACCAGCACGTGCCGGACCTTCTGCGAGTCGAGGAGTGGGTCGTACACCGGGAGCACAGCACCGCCCGGGATGCCGAAGACGATCTCGACGCCCAGTTCTTCGAGCGTGCGGACCACCGACTGGGCGCCGGTGACCCGTTCGGGGGCCACCGTGGCACCCGAGCGCAGAGATTCGGTCGACGGCGACGACGGCCGCGACGACCCGCGTGCTGTTGGAGTGCTCACTGCACGATCCTGTTCACTAGTCCTGACAAGTAAAAAACCCCCGACAGCGGAAGCTGTGCGAGGGCGCGTCGATGAAGTTCCGAAGGTCTACGAAGTGACCGGTTCAGGCGTTGACGCGCCGACCGATTACTACGAGGAGCTTCTCAATCATCACGCATCAACGGTAGGGCAGCGGTCCGAGCCGAGTCAAATCGCCCCTACGTGCCACAATGGTGCCGTGTCGAATCGCAGTGCCACTCCCCGCAAGACCTCGCCGACGGTCGCCGAGCCGACGGTCTTCGCGATCCCCCGGCTGGCCTATATGACCGTCTTCATGACCCTGCTCGTGGCGGTCATCTTCATGGGCGTCTCACTGCCGTGGTTCGCCTGGACGATCGTCGTGCCGATCGCGCAGGCCTGGTGGATCCACCGGGTGCGCACCGTCGCCGACACCGACGGCCTGACCGCCGTCCGGATGTTCGGCAGCACCCGCCTGCACTGGGACGAGATCGACGGCTTGGCCTTCCCCAAGTGGCGTTCGGTCTGCGCGGTGCGCGCCGACGGCAGCAAGGTGCGGCTGCCGGCCGTCACCTTCCGCGAACTCCCCCGCCTCTCGGCGGCTTCCGGCGGCCGGGTCCCCGACCCCTACGCCGCCGCCCGCGAGGCGCGTCTCGCCGCCCGCGGCTGACCCCCTCTTCTCGCCGAAAGCCCTCCGGATCCGCCTGGTCCGGAGGGCTTTCCGCATCCCGATTCATGGTCCCGCCCCCGTTTGCAGTCGCGCGCCCGTTAGTGGCCGCGCCCCGCTGGTGGCCGCGCCCCGCTGGTGGTCGAGTGCTCGCGACGAAGGAGCGGGTGCACCGAGGCCACACCGCGCACCCGTCTCGGTACACCGCCTCGCAAGCTCGGCGGTACTCGACGACCAACGGAAAGGCGCCACTCTTTCGTCCGTGGCGCCGGGCTGGTGGTCGAGTGACTCCAGAGGGAGTAGGTGTCCCATTCCCGGTGGTCGAGTGCCCGGCGGAGCGCTAGCGGAGCCGGGTGCATCGAGACCAATAAACCACACTGAACTGCGCAAACAGGTCGTCCAAAAAATTGTTCGAAAAACCCTACTCGAACACTTGTGCCCATGAGGTATGGCGCGTACCGTAGAAGGTAACCACAACTGAACACCTTCGGCGGACCACCACATCCAACCCGACCCGACCGACACCGCGCCCACCCCCAGCGCACCTGTCGACCGAGTCGATTCCTTACCTGAATCGCACCTTGTGCTTAACCCCAAGTGAGACCCACATGGACGCACACCACCTGAACAGCCTCACCGACCGACTCGTCGACGAGTTCTCGCCCGGCGTCGCCGGCGACGGCTCGCTCCTCGACCGACTCGAGAACACCCGCCCCGGCGTGGACGACACCGTCGTGCTGAACCTGATCGTCGCTGTCGTCCGGCTCCGCAACGTCCTCGACTACCTCCTCGCCTTCCTGATCGGTCTGGCCGAGCATCAGCGGATCCCGCTGCGCCGGAAACTCAAGACCGGACCCGATCTGCTGCTCGCGATCGGCGTCGCCCCGGTGGTGGCCCAGCGTATGGGCCGGCTCGGCCGTGCCCTGCACCGGTTCCCGACCGTCGCCGCCGGCATGCGCGACGGTGCCGTTTCCTGCGAGTTCGCCGATGCCATCGTGAAGGGCACTGAACACGTCCGACGGCGCGTCAAGATCTCCGAAGAGCAGCGCGAGACGATCATCCGCACCCTCTCGGTGCAGCTGAACCCGGCCGCAGTGATGACCCGTGCCCGCGCGTTCGCCATCGAACTCGCCCCCGAGCCCGAATCGCTGCCGGAGGGTGCGGTGCCGGTCGCCGAGAACACCGAGCTGAACGAGATGACCCTCGTGCAGACCGACGACGGCCGCTACACCGCGACCGTCGACCTCGACGTCCTCAACGGCGACGCTCTTGTGACCGCGCTTGATCCGCTGACCAAACCGATCCCGCAGCCCGACGGTTCCGCTGATCCGCGCTCTGCGGCTCGTCGTCGCGGTGATGCCCTCGCGGAGGTGGTGCGCGCGTACCTGTACGGCTACGACCGCCCGACTTCCGGTGGCGTGCTGCCGACCGTGACCGTTGTTCGGCAGGCACCGGTCATCAGCAGCGGCCTCGAGATCGCCATCCCGGAACTGCCCGACGGCATTGTGCCGCCGGCCGATTCCCTCGGCTTCGGTGGACCGATCACCGCCACCTCAGCGGAACTGATCGCCTGCGACGCCGCCGTCTCCGAAGTCCTCGTCGACTCGGAGGGCGTGCCGCTTGATGTCGGTCGCAATCAGCGTTTGTTCACCGGCAAGCTCCGCAAAGCTCTCGAAGTGCGTGACCGTGGTTGCGCGTTCCCGGGCTGTGATCGGCCGGCGAAGTGGTGCGACGGTCACCATATGACCCCGTGGAGTGAAGGCGGTCGGACCTGCCTCGACAACGGAGTTCTCCTGTGCCGCGCGCATCACACGATGGTGCATCACACCGGCTGGGAGGTGTTGCTCGGTCCGGATCGCCACCCGTGGTTTCGGCCACCTGTCGATCCCGAGCATCCGGAGCGCCGCCGCGAACTGATCCGTTCCAATGCCCGGAGAACGATGACCCTCTACGAGCATGCTGCGGCCTGACCGTTTCGCTTCCTCGTCTCGATACGCCCGTCTCGGCTAGCGCCTCGCCGGGCACTCGACGACCGGGGGGCCGCACGCACGACGACCGAGTGTGCGCTCAATGACCAAGGGGTAGAACGCTTTTCTTCGCTGGTTGACCGCTGACCCAGCTCGCTCCCAGGGGCGGGCACACGTTGATTGAGAACTCCATAAAGAGAGCGCCCGAACGAACGGGTGCCGGTGCGGCCCGGGGCAAGAGGGCTGCGCCGGCACCCGGGCGCGAGCCTGCCCGATCGCGGACATTCGTGCCCGGTCGGTCCGCCGACGGGCGCCGACACGCGGGCACTGAGACAATCGGGCTCATGACTGCCCTGCAGACGCGCGAGCTCGATCAGGCGCTCGCCGAGAACCGTCTGGCCGAAGCCTCGTCGATCCTCAGCGACCTCGCCGCACAGGACGTCGCCGCCATGCTCGAGTTGCTCAATCCGCAGCGCCGCAGCATCGCCTTCCGGCTGCTCGCCAAGGACCAGGCGGTCAAGGTCTTCGACGATCTCGCGTCCACCCCGCAAGCCGAACTGATCGAAGCGCTCGGCACCGCCGAGGTGGCCGAGGCCTTCGACCACCTCGAGCCGGACGATCGTGCCGAACTGCTCGACGAGCTCCCGGCGACCGTCGCCAAAGCGCTGATCCGCAACCTCTCCCGCGAGCAGCGCGATGCCACCGCGGTGGTGCTCGGTTTCCCGCGCGGCTCCGTCGGCCGCCGGATGAGCCCGGAGTTCGTGCACGCCTTCGACGACGACACCGTCGAGGCGACCCTGACCCGGGTCAAGGCCCGCGGCCATCAGGCCTCGACCATCTACACCGTGCCCGTCGTCGACCACGCGAGGCGGCTACTCGGTGTCGTCAGCCTGCGTGATCTGCTCCTCAACGATCCCGACCGCCGGGTGGGCGAGCTGGCCAAGAAGCCGATCTTCGCCCGCGTCGACGCCGACGCCGAGCCCACCGCGCAACGCTGCGTCGACCGCGGCATCCTCGCCATGCCCGTCGTGGACGCCGAACAGCGACTCATCGGCGTCCTCACCCTCGACGATGCGATCGAAGTGGTCGACGCCGCCCGCGACGAGGACGAGGCGCGCGCCGGTGCCCGCGAGCCGCTGAAGTCGCCGTACCTGCAGGCCTCGATCCTGGCGATCACCAAAGCCCGTGTGGTGTGGCTGTTCGTCCTCGCGGTGTCCGCGATCCTGACGGTCAACGTCCTCGAGATCTTCGAGGGCACCCTGGAACAGAAGGTCGCCCTGGCCCTGTTCATCCCACTGCTCACCGGTATCGGCGGCAACACCGGCTCCCAGGCGGCGACGACGGTGACCCGCGCCCTGGCCACCGACGAGGTCGGCCCCCGCGACGTCGGCAAGGTCCTCGGCAAGGAGGTCCGGGTCGGCCTGACACTGGGCGCCGCCCTCGGCCTGGCCGGCTTCCTGGTGGCCTGGGGCGTCTACGAGTTCGACATCGGCGCGGTGATCGGCCTGACCATCGTCTCGGTCTGCACCATGGCCGCCTCCGTGGGCGGCCTGATGCCGCTGATCGCCCGCATGGTGCGGGTGGATCCGGCGGTCTTCTCCACCCCGTTCATCTCCACCTTCTGTGACGCCACCGGCCTGATCATCTACTTCTCGATCGCCAAGGCCGTTCTCGGTATCTGAGGCACCGCCGGACGCGGGAATAATCGATGGCCCGCGGGGCGTAGAATGACCAGGACTATTTCCACTTGTCGCCGGTGTTCTCCCAGCCCCCCGAACACCGGACGAGGTTTCAACATTTAGTGAGGGATTTCATGCCTGCCCTGCGGTCTCGCACCACCACGATCGGCCGGGAAGCCGCCGGCGCCCGCGCGCTCTGGCGCGCCACCGGTATGACCGACGACGACTTCGGCAAACCAATCGTCGCGATCGCGAACTCGTACACCCAGTTCGTGCCCGGTCACGTGCACCTGAAGAACGTCGGCGAGATCGTCGCCGAGGCCGTGAGCAAGGCCGGCGGCGTGGCCCGCGAGTTCCACACCATCGCCGTCGACGACGGCATCGCGATGGGCCACGGCGGCATGCTCTACTCGCTGCCGTCCCGCGAGATCATCGCCGACTCGGTCGAGTACATGGTCAACGCGCACACCGCCGACGCCCTGGTCTGCATCTCCAACTGCGACAAGATCACCCCGGGCATGCTCAACGCCGCCCTGCGGCTGAACATCCCGACGGTCTTCGTCTCCGGCGGCCCGATGGAGGCCGGCACATCCGTCGTCGTCAACGGCGTGGTGCACCCCGGCCTGGACCTGGTCGATGCGATCACCGCCTCCGCCGACAGCACCGTCGGCGACGAGGACCTGCTCAACGTCGAACGCTCCGCCTGTCCCACCTGCGGTTCCTGTTCGGGCATGTTCACCGCCAACTCGATGAACTGTCTGACCGAGGCCCTCGGTCTCTCGCTGCCGGGCAACGGCTCGACCCTGGCCACCCAGGTCGCCCGCCGCGACCTGTTCACCCGGGCCGGCGAGCTGATCGTCGACATCGCCACCCGCTACTACCGCGACGACGACGAGTCGGTGCTGCCGCGCAACGTCGCCTCCCGCGAGGCCTTCGAGAACGCCATGGCCCTCGACGTCGCCATGGGCGGCTCGACGAACACCGTCCTGCACATCCTGGCCGCCGCGCAGGAAGCCGAGATCGACTTCACCCTGCACGACATCGACCGCATCTCGCGCAACGTGCCGTGTCTGGCGAAGGTCGCCCCGAACTCGCCCAAGTACTACATGGAGCACGTGCACCGGGCCGGCGGCATCCCGGCGATCCTCGGCGAGCTGAACCGCGCCGGGCTGCTCAACCAGAACGTCGCCCCCATCCACTCGCCGTCGCTCAAGGAGTACCTGGCCGACTGGGACATCCGCAGCGGCACCGCGACCGACGCGGCGATCGAGCTGTTCCACGCCGCTCCGGGCGGGGTGCGCACCACCGAGCCGTTCTCCACCAGCAACCGCTGGGACTCCCTCGACACCGACGCCGCCGACGGCTGCATCCGGGACAAGGAGCACGCCTACACCGTCGAAGGCGGCCTGTGCGTGCTGCGCGGCAATCTCGCACCGGACGGGGCGATCCTCAAGACGGCCGGAATCGACGAGGACCTGTTCCACTTCGAGGGCCCGGCCTACGTCGT
>NZ_JAAYXO010000008.1 GCF_012515855.1 Gordonia sp. (in: high G+C Gram-positive bacteria) | reverse complement strand
TGTCGTCGTCACCCGGTCCCGATCCGCGCTGCCCAGCACCGCCCCGCGCGGCGCGGTCAGCCCAGACCAGCGCCAGCACCACCGCGGGCACGGCCCAGACCCAGTGGTGACCCCACGACACCGGCGAGCAGAACAGCGCCACTGTCCCCACCACCACGGCCGCTGCGACCTCGTGCCCGGCCCGCAGCAGGCGCCACGCGGCCCACGCGATCACGAGCCCGATCACGCACGACACCACGAACCACGCCACCGACGCGGCGGTGCCCTCGAGCCCGAACCGGTGCACGACGCCGTTGACCGACTGGTTGGACGCGAACGCCAGCCCGCCAATGCGGCCCGGGTCGCGGATCGCGAACGTCCAGTAGCGGATCGAGTCGTCGGGGGTCAGCAGGTGCCCGATGCCGGTGAACGCGAGCGCCGAGACCACCGCCGTCGCCAGTCCGCGCCAGTCGCGCCGGAGCACGAAGTACAGGAGGAACACGGCCGGCGTGAGCTTGATGGCCATCGCCAGCCCGGTCAGCGTGCCGCCCCACCACCGTCCGCGCCCGCGGATCACGTCGACCAGGACCAACGCCATGAGAAAGACGTTGACCTGTCCGAATCCAATCGTTTCGCGCACCGGACCGAACCACATCCCCACCGCCATGGCAGCCGCGGTGATCCACCACAGCTGCGCGGTCGGCCGGTCGCACGTGCGCGTGAGCACCAGCTGCACGACGAGCGCCAGGACGATGATCGTCGCGAGGGTGATCAGCATCGACGCGACCGGGAGCGGCACGAACGTCAGCAGCGAGAAGAGCTGCGCCGACAGCGGGGGATAGGTGAACGGCAGGTGCGCGCCCTCGGCCAGCTGCGGCAGTTCGCCGTAGAGCTCACCGCCGTCGCGGAACACCTGCCCGCCGACGCGGTACACGTCGAGGTCGATGCGGTACGGCGGGATCGACTGCAACCCCGGGACGCCAACGGTGTGCACGAGGGTGCCCACCGTGGCGAGGACGACGACGACGAGCCTGCCCACCACCGATCCGAGATAGCGGTCGACAGCACTTCCGATCATGCTTGTTTGTCTTTCTTGCCAGCTTCCGTGCCGGGAGCGGAGTCGGTCTGATTGCCGCCGGCCTGGTCGCCACCGGTCTGCTGGCCACCAGTCTGCTCGGCCCACCAGCGGAGGAGCTCTGCCTCGGCCTCGTCCCTGTCGAGCGGGCCACGATCCAGCCGCAGTTCCTTGAGGTAGGCCCACGCGCGTCCAACGTCAGGGCCGGGCTTGAGGTCGAGGAGCTTCATGATCTCGTTGCCGTCGAGATCCGGACGGACCTTTGCGAGGTCCTCCTTCTCCGCGATCTCGGCGATCCTGTTCTCGAGCGAGTCGTACGTGGCCTGCAGCTTGGCCGCCCGTCGCTTGTTGCGGGTCGTGCAGTCCGCACGCACGAGGCGATGCAGGCGGGGGAGCAGTTCCCCGGCGTCGGAGACGTAGCGCCGGACGGCGGAGTCAGTCCACTGGCCCTCGCCGTAGCCGTGGAAGCGCAGGTGCAGGAACACCAGGCCGGAGACGTCCTCGACCATCTGGCGTGAGTACTTGAGCGCGCGCATGCGCTTGCGGACCATCTTGGCGCCCACGACCTCGTGGTGATGGAACGTCACACCTCCGCCGGGCTTGGCCGCGCGCGTCGCGGGCTTGCCGATGTCGTGGAGCAGGGCTGCCCAGCGCAGCACCAGGTCAGGACCTTCGGGTTCGAGGTCGATCGCCTGCTTGAGGACGGTCAGCGAGTGCCAGTAGACGTCCTTGTGCTGCATGTGCTCGTCGCGTTCGAGTTTCATACCCGGGACCTCGGGGAGCACGTGATCCGCCAGTCCGGTCTCGCACAGCATGTTGATTCCGTCGACCGGGTACTCGCCGAGGATCATCTTGTCGAGTTCTGCACGCACCCGCTCGACCGTGATCCTGTCGATTTCGGCAGTCAGTTCGGTCAGGGCACGGAAGACCCGCGGCGCGACCGTGAATCCCAGTTGGGAGACGAATCGGCAGGCGCGCAACATACGAAGTGGGTCGTCGGAAAACGACTGCTCTGGCTCGGCCGGCGTATCGAGCACCCCCGCGAGCAGTGCGTCCATACCGTTCAGGGGATCCACGAAGTCGTGACGACCATCGGCGTGCAGGCGGACCGCCATGGCATTGACCGTGAAGTCACGACGCACCAGGTCACCTTCGAGTGTGTCGCCGAAGACCACCTCGGGATTGCGGGTCACCCCGTCGTACGTGTCCGCGCGATAGGTGGTGATCTCGATCTGCTGCTCGATGCCGGCGTCGTCGCGCTTCACCGCGGAGAGGGTGCCGAACTCGATGCCCGTGTCCCACACCGCGTCCGCGTAGTCGTCGAGGATCGCGCGGACCACGTCCGGTCGGGCGTCGGTGGTGAAGTCCAGGTCCGTTCCCAGCCGCCCGAGCACGGCGTCGCGAACACTGCCTCCGACCAGGTACAACTCATGCCCAGCGTCGCCGAACGCGGCGGCGAGCGGCGCCAGCACGTCGGCCAGCTGATTGATCGTGCTCTGCGCTCCGGCGAGCAGCCGCACACGCCGCGCCGCGATCTCCGCCGCGTCGCCGGAGTCCGGCTTCATGCCCGGTCCGTCCTGAACACCCGAGAACACCGCGGCGTCATGTCGATCAGAAACGGCGCGGCTACTCGGGGAGGAATCTCGGGCTGACACAGCGCAGACTTTACCGAGTCGACCTCTGCGCACCTTCTCGGCGCTGTTCACTGCACGCCCGGCCCGCGGCTGCTCCCGCCAGTCCTCCGTCTTCTCGCGACCACCTGGACCTGACTGCACCGTTGTGTGTGTCAGAAGGGTGGTGGGTTGAGGTGGTTCTGGAGGGCGGTGTGGACGGCGA
>NZ_JAAYXO010000088.1 GCF_012515855.1 Gordonia sp. (in: high G+C Gram-positive bacteria) | reverse complement strand
GACCCGGCGACCGTCGGCAAGGCCGTCCGCATGATCGCGGAGGAGGACCTCGCCGACCACATCGACCTCAACTTCGGCTGCCCGGTCCCCAAGGTGACCCGCAAGGGTGGCGGCTCGGCCATCCCCTACAAGCGTCGACTGTTCCGCAACATCGTCGCCGCGGCGGTCCGCGCAACCGAGGGCACCGACATCCCGGTGACCGTCAAGTTCCGCATCGGCATCGACGACGAGCACCACACCCACCTCGACGCCGGCCGGATCGCCGCCGAGGAGGGCGCGCAGGCCGTCGCACTGCATGCGCGGACCGCGTCGCAGCGCTATTCGGGCACCGCGGTGTGGGACGAGATCGCCCGCCTCAAGGAGCACGTCACCACGGTGCCGGTTCTCGGCAACGGCGACATCTTCGAGGCCGACGACGCCGTCCGCATGATGGAGCAGACCGGCTGCGACGGCGTGGTGATCGGTCGCGGCTGCCTGGGGCGCCCGTGGTTGTTCGCCGAACTCTCGGCCCGATTGCGCGGTGTGGACGCACCCACGCCGCCGAACCTCGGAGAAGTGGCGCAGATCATGATTCGCCACGGCGAACTCCTCGCCGACCACCACGGCGAGATGAAGGGCATGCGCGAGATCCGCAAGCACGTCGCCTGGTATCTGCGCGGATTCCCCGCGGGCTCGGACCTGCGGTCGTCGCTGTCGCTGGTGAAAACCCTCGACGACCTGCGCGAGTTGGTCGCAGGCCTGCCGTTGGACACCCCGTTTCCCGAGGACGGTCACGGACCGCGCGGCCGTCAGGGCTCGCCCGCTTCGGTGGCCCTGCCCGAGGGTTGGCTCGACGACCCCGAAGAGGACATCGTCCCCGAAGGCGCCGAGATCATGCATTCGGGCGGCTGACGACACGTTCACGGGTCACGGTGATGGGAGTTCTCAGGTGCCCCTATTAATATGTGCGCAGCACGCGGTGACCGTCAGACGAACACCGCAAACCGCCCAGCCACTGCAAGGATGACCCACTGTGAGTTCTGACCGCCCAGGTTCCCCCGAGCCCGGAGACGACGCGCCCATACGGCGCTCGCGTCGCGCCGGCCGGGATACCGGGGCGTACGACTTCCGGAGCCGCTTCGGCGAAGGCGCGGCAGGCAATCAGCCGTCGCCGGCCGCACCTCCGACCGACGGGCTCCGCGAACCGTCGTCGCGCGAGGGGTACGTCCGCCCGCGAGGCCGACTCACAGTCCGCCAGCTCATGGAGCAGATGGGCGTCGACGAGACCGGCGCGCAGCAGCCGCAGCCTCAGTCGCAGCCGCAGCGCCGACCGACCGCGCCGCAGCAGCGGCAGCAGCCTCCGCAGCGGCCCGCGAGTCAGGTTCCGCCGGCGCGCGCTCCGCAACGGCCCGCGCCGCGGCCGATGCCCGTCGAGCAGACCACCGCGATTCCGCCGGTCACGAACCGGCCCACCGTCGACCTGTCGGACACCGCGACCACGGAGCGGCTGTCGCAGGAGTCGCGCGGCCAGCGGTCGGCGCCCGAGCCGCGTCCCGCCCCCGAACCCCGTCCGACGGCCGACGAGCGCGGCTCGGCTGCACCACCACCCGCCGACGCCGAGTGGGTCGACATTCCGCCGACGGCGGTCGAGCCGGAGGTCGTCGCGGACGAAGCGACGTCCGACGACTCCCCCCGCAAACGACGCAACCCGCTGCAGCCGACGCCTGACCTGACCGCCGCTCTCACGCAGCTGAAGTCCAAGCGCGCCCGCCCCGCGGACCGCAAACGCTCGATGAGGGTCGCGACCAACACCGGGCGCATCCTGTTGGGTCTGGCCTGCGTGCTGTCGTTGGTCGGCACCGGCTACGCGTGGAACTGGATGCGCACGGTCGACGGCGCGTGGAACAAGGTCAACGCGCTCGACCCCGACAACCCGAACATCCGTAAGTCCGGCGACCAGACCGGCGAAGAGACCTACCTGATCGTCGGTACCGACTCGCGGTCGGGCAAGAACGCGAAGGTCGGTGCCGGTGACGCCGATTCCGTCGAAGGCGCCCGCGCCGACACCATCCTGCTGGTGAACATTCCGGCCGACCGCAGTCGCGTGGTCGCGGTCTCGTGGCCGCGCGACCTCGCCGTCGACCGTCCGGAATGCCAGAACTGGGACAACGAAACCGCCGAGTACAGCGGCACGCTGGAGCCCGCCACCGGCATCAAGATCAACGGCATCTACGCCGACGGCGGCCCGAACTGCCTGGTCAAGACGCTCACACAGATGAGCGGCCTCAATATCAACCACTTCATCGCGATGGACTTCTCGGGCTTTGAGCACGTGGTCCGCGCAGTGGGCGGGGTCCAGGTGTGTTCGACGGTTCCCCTGTACGACTACGAGCTCGGCACCATCCTGCGCAAGGCCGGGACCAAGAAGCTGACCGGCCGCCAGGCGCTCAACTACGTCCGCGCACGCCACATCTCGGTGGAGGGCAACGGCGATTACGGCCGCATCAAGCGACAGCAGCTGTTCATGTCGTCGCTGCTGCGCTCGGCGCTGTCGGGCGACGTCCTGTCGAATCCGTCAAAGCTCAACAAGATGGTCAACACCTTCATCAAGTACAGCTACGTCGACAACGTCGATACCAACTCGCTGATCCAGCTCGCCGAATCGATGCAGGGCATGGACGCCGGTCGCGTCACCTTCGTCACCGTCCCGACCGCGGGTACCACCACCGACGGCGAGAACAACGAGATCCCGCGGATGGACGACATCGACGCCATCTTCGACGCGATCATCGACGACAAGCCACTCCCCGGCGAGAAGAAGGAGAAGCCGAAGTCGACGACGAAGGCTCCGGAAGCACCGAAGGCTCCCGCGCCGAAGTCGGAGCTGACGGCTCAGGACCCGTCGAACCTCAGCGTCCGCGTGCTCAACGGCTCCGGTGAGTCGGGCGTCGCCGGGTCGGCGATGGAAGAGCTGGTCCGGCAGGGCATCGACGTGTCGGGCATCGCCGACTCGTCCGAGAAGCGCACCGACACCGTCGTCCGCTACGGCCCGGGCGAGAAGGACTCCGCGGCGACCATCGCCAAGATGTTCCCGGACGCCAAGATCCAGGAGGATCGCTCGGTCAAGGTGGGCGCCGAGGTGATCCTCGGATCCGACTTCACCGGCGTCAGCAGCATCACCACGATCCCGTCCGCGGGCTCGGTCCTGACCGTCGGCGAACTCCCCGCCCACAGCAGCGGCAACGACCTCCCGAACGACCTCTCGGTCACCAACGCCGGCGACACCACCTGCTCGTAGTCGCACTCCCGAAGCTGATCGAGTGCCGCCCTAAGCTGATCGAGTGTCGTCCCAGGCTGGTCGAGGCCGTCCTAAGCTGATCGAGTGACGCTGCGAGCGAAGCGCGCAACGGCGTATCGAGATCGCCCCGCCGCGCGCTCGACCAACCTACTGACGACTAGCTCGCCTCGAGCAACTGCTCCGGCGTCTTGCCGGTGGCCTGGAAGACCACCCGGCGGGCGATCAGAACCGCGTGATCGGCGAAGCGCTCGTAGTAGCGGCCCAGCAGCGTCACGTCGACGGCCGCCGCGACGCCGTGCTCCCACTCCCGGTCCATCATCACGGTGAAGAGGTGGCGGTGGAGGTCGTCCATCGCGTCGTCGTCGTCCATCAGGGTCAGCGCGTCGTGGTAGTCCTGATTCTCCAGAACCCGACGCGCGTGGTGCGCCAGCTCGACGGCCAGGCGCCCCATCTCTTCGAAGTAGCCTGCGACTTCCTCGGGCAGAACGCGTGCCGGATGGCGGCGTCGGGCCACCTTGGCCACGTGAAGTGCCAGGGCGCCCATGCGGTCGATCTCGGCAACCAGCTGGAATCCGCTCACGATGGATCGGAGGTCGCCGGCCACCGGCGCCTGCAGTGCCAACAGTTGGAAGGCCTCGTCCTCGGCCTTGGCCGACTTCTCCGCCACGGCGTCATGGTCGGAGATGACCTTCTCGGCGAGCTCGAGGTCGCCCTCGAGCAGGGCCTGAGTGGCCTGAGCCATTACTACTCCGACCTCGTCGACCATGTCTCCGAGGGTCTGATTCAGTGCAGCCATCTGCTCCTGATAAGCGTCACGCATGGATTCCACCTTACGTAAGGCGAATTGCCACCTCGGGCCTCCACGATGAAGTCAGTATGAACTTTTAGCACCCTGGGTGACGTCCAGGCGACCGCCGCGCTACAGACTCCCCGAAAGGGGTTGCCTTTACCGTAACCGGTCAATAACATCACTGATGAATGGATTTCGATCAAACGATCAACTTCGGAGGAACATGGTCCGGCTTTCGGTGGAGCAGCGGCGAGAAGCCGCCATCGACGCGACGATGCGCGTGATCGCGCGCGACGGCGTCGAAGCTGCGACCACCCGTCGGATCGCTCAAGAAGCCAAGGTCGGCCAATCGAGTCTGTTCTACGCCTTCGCCTCGCGCGATGAGCTCCTGGCTGCAGTCGTCGAGCACGGCATCGCCCAGGAACTGGCGGCCATGGACGGCTGGCTCAGTCAGGCGTCGGCAATGTTCACCACCTCCCAGATGAGCATTGCCGACGTCCTGACCGCGGCGTTCCAGGTCTTCGCCTACGACCTCGTCGAGAACCGCGATCGCGAACACGCGCTGGTGGAACTGGCGCTCTACGCCCAGCGCACCGAGGGCCTCGAGCACCTCGGTGAGAAGTTGTACAGCGGTTACTACCGGCTGATCTCCGGGCTGCTGAGTGTCGCTGCGGATTCGACCGGCATCACCTGGACCGAACCGACCGACCATCTTGCTCGCATCGCCCTGGCCATGACCGACGGCATGACGCTGAGCTACCTGAGCACCGGGGACCGCACGATCCTGGATCAGATCGTCTCCGGCGGTACCCAGCTGATGCTGGGATACGTCGCCGCGCCTTCGCACGCCGAGTAGTTCGTATTTGAATCCCCGATACGGCGAGAACTTGCCGTATCGGGCCGAAAACGGCCGAATCGGGGATTCAAATACGACGACGCCTACCCAAAACGGCCCGAGATGTAGTCCTCAGTCTCCTTGCGGACCGGGTTCGAGAACACGTCGGCGGTCGCGCCGACCTCCACCAACTGACCGGGCTTACCTGCACCGGAGAGGTTGAAGAAGGCGGTCTGGTCACTGACGCGCGCAGCCTGCTGCATGTTGTGGGTGACGATGACGATCGTGTAGCTGCTCTTCAACTCGGCGATCAGGTCCTCGATCGCCAGGGTCGAGATCGGGTCGAGCGCCGAGCACGGCTCGTCCATCAGCAGCACCTGCGGCGAGACCGCGATCGCCCGAGCGATGCACAGCCGCTGCTGCTGACCGCCGGACAGGCCGCCGCCGGGCTTGTCGAGGCGGTCCTTGACCTCGTTCCACAGGTTGGCGCCGCGCAGACTCGCCTCGGCGACCTCGTCGAGTTTGGCCTTGTCGCGGACGCCGCCGAGACGCAGGCCGGCGACCACGTTGTCGCGGATCGACATCGTCGGGAACGGGTTGGCACGCTGAAACACCATGCCGACGGTGGTGCGAACACCCACCGGGTCGACGCCCTTGTCGTAGAGGTCGACGTCGTCGAGCCGCACCGAACCGGTGGTGTACGCACCGGGCGTCACCTCGTGCATCCGGTTGAGCGTGCGCAGCACGGTCGACTTTCCGCAGCCCGAGGGGCCGATGAACGCGGTCACCGACTTCGGTGCGATCTTCAGCGAGACGTCCTGGACGGCATGGAAATCGCCGTAGTAGACGTTCAGATCTTCAATGGTCAGGCTCTTGGCCATGGTCAGCTTCTCTCCATCCGGGGCCCGGTGAATCGGGCGAGCACCCGAGCGAGCACGTAGACGATCGCAACGGCGATCACCAGGGTCAGGGCGGCGCCCCACACGGTCTCGTAGCCGCTGGGGCCCTGGTTGTATTCCTGGATCATCATCAGCGGCAACGACTCCTGGTTGCCGACGAACGGGTTGTAGTTCATCGCGCGGCTGGCGCCGACCAGAATCAGCACCGGCGCCGACTCGCCCATCACGCGGGCGATCGCCAGCATGATGCCGGTGATGATGCCCGACATCGCGGTCGGCAGGACGATCCGCACAATGGTCTTCCACTTCGGGACGCCGAGCGCGTACGCCGCCTCCCGAAGATCCTGCGGGACGATCTTCAGCATCTCCTCGGTGGCACGGACCACCAGCGGGACCATCAGCAGAACCAGCGCGAGGGCGACGGCGAAGCCCGACCGCGGCATGTCGAAGGTGGTCCGCCAGACCGCGTAGATGAACAGCGCGGCGACGATCGACGGCACGCCGGACAGCACGTCGACCATGAACGTCGTAATGCGCACGAGTCGTCTACTGCTGTCTGCGTACTCGACGAGGTAGATCGCGACGAGCACGCCCAGTGGAATCGCGACGACCGCCGCGATCGCGGTCTGCATCAGCGTGCCGACGATGGCGTTGGCCGCGCCGCCGAAGCGCTCGGACTTGGTCCACCAGTCGATGTCCAGGATCGGCCCGATGCCGCGGGCGACGAGCGTGTAGATCAGCCAGCCCAGCGGCACCACGGCCAGCGCGACCGACGCGGTCACCGCGCCGCGCACCACGGTGTCGGTGACGCGCCGCTTCGGCGAGAGTGTTGTCAGTTCCATGTTCTCTCTCCCCTACTTGCCTCGCCGCGCGATGACACTGCGCGCCGCGGCGTTGACGAGGAATGTGAGGGCGAACAGCACCAAGCCTGCCGAGATGTACGCGCCGGTCTTGAGCGGCGAGTCGAACTCGGCGGCGTTGTTCGCGATCACCGTCGCGAACGTCTGGCCGCTCTCCATCAGGTTGAAGTTGATCGGACCCGCGGTCGACATGATCAGCAGCAGGGCCATCGTCTCGCCGAGCGCTCGGCCCAGGCCGAGCATCGATCCGCTGATGTAGCCGGAGAAGCCGAACGGCAGCACCGCGTAGCGGACCACCTCGAACTGCGTGGCGCCGAGGGCCAGCGCGGCCTCACGATGCGAGGCGGGGGTCTGCGCGAAGACCTCGCGCGTCACCGCGGTGATCACCGGCAGGATCATCACCGCGAGCACGATGCCCGCGGTCATCATGGTGCCGCCGGTCGACATGTTGGCGGCGTTCTCCGGTCGCGCGAAGAACGGCAGGAAGCCGAGGTCGTCGACCAGCCAGTTGTTGACGCCGACCAGTGCCGGACCCAGGACCAGGATGCCCCAGAGTCCGTAGACGATCGACGGGATCGCCGCGAGCAGGTCCACCACGTAGGCGATCGGCGCGGCCAGTCGCTTGGGTGCGTACTCGGTGACGAAGAGCGCGATCCCCAGGGCGACGGGCATCGCGATGATCAGCGCGATCACCGAGACCAGCACCGTCGCATAGAACTGACGCGGAATGCCGAACTCGAGCGTGGCACCCGACACGATCCAGCTGCCGGTGTAGGTGAAGAAGTTGGCGCCGTTCTTCGCCAGTGCGGGAACCGCCTGGATCAATAGGAAGAGCGCGATCAGACCGATGACGACCGAGACCAGCAGACCCGAGCCCGTGGCGAGGGTCGTCATGACCCGGTCCCCGACACGGGAGACAGCCGAGCCGGAGCGACGATTCGCTCCGGACCCGGCTGCCGCTCCATTCTTGCTGGCTGTCGGACCCGACGCCGCGGCGCCCAGACCCGACTCCTCCGACACGGCCGAGCGCCCGTCGCGGTCAGCGCGAGGGTTCACGGTGGTGTCCGAGCGCGTCACAGCGCGTCGATCGTTCCGCGAAGCTTGGTCTTGAAGGCCTCGGGCAGCGGCACGTAGCCGAGCTCATCGAGACCGGTCTGACCCTTGTCGAGGATGGTGGTAAACGCCGACTTGAGGTTCTTCGACACCTCGGCGTCGGCGTAGCCGGTGGAGCAGACGATCTCGTAGGTCGTCAGGACCAGCGGGTACGCGCCGGCTTCCTTGAGGCTGTACAGCGCGCCGGTGTCGACCACCAGGTCCTTGCTGTCGGGCTTGACGAACTCGGCGGCGTCGAGGGCCTTGCCCGCCGTGGCCGCGGTGAGCTCGGTGGCTCCGGCACCGAAGTCGATGGCGGCGATGCTGAGCTGGTTCTCGGTGGCGAAGCCCCACTCGACGTAGGTGACGGCGCCCTCGGTCTTCTTGACGGTGTCGCCGACGCCGGTCGACTTCGACGCGCCCGAACCGCCCTGGCCCTTCCATTCCTTGGAGTGCTCGTACGGCCACTCGGCCGGTGCCGCGGTGTTCAGGTAGCGGGTGAAGTTGTCGGTGGTGCCCGAGCTGTCGCTGCGGTGGACCGGGATGATCTTGGTCGCGGGCAGCTTGGCGTCCGGGTTCAGCGCCTTGATCGCGGGGTCGTCCCAGCTGGTGATCTTGGAGTCGAAGATCTTCGCGAGGGTCGGCGCGTCGAGGTTCAGCTTGTCGACACCGGGGACGTTGAAGGCGATGGCGACCGGGCCGGCGACCAGCGGCAGGTGCCAGGCGTCGTTGCCGCCGCAGCGGTTCTTCGCATCGGCGACCTCGGCCTCCTTCAGCGGCGAATCCGAACCGGCGAAGTCGACGTCGCTGGCCAGGAACTTCTTGATGCCGTCGCCCGAGCCGGACCCGGTGTAGTCGAGGATCGCACCGTCGTTGTCGGTGAGGACCGAGGCGAAGTGCTCGATTGCCTTCTGCTGGGCGGTGGAGCCCTCGCCGGTCACGGTGCCTGCGGAGGAGCCTTCGCCGCACGCGGTCAGGACGAGGGAGACTGCGGCGAGGCCTGCGGCGGTGGCGCCTGCGCGGCGGACGAGCTTCGGGGACACGCTCATGAGAGTTCGGGTGCCTTTCATCTATTCAGGTAACGAGCCGAAGCTATCGACACCTGGTTAGCGAAAGGAGACCGAAGGGTTACCGGTCCGGTAATAGTCCGGCCCGGAACATGAACGGTCGGTGGACGTTCCGTGCTTGTCGAGGCGTTTCAATCCCGCGACCACTAGAAATAGACGGTCCGGCGGAGAGATCTACGGTTGCGTGGCGCGCGCCACTACTGTCGGCGGTACGCGATGTCTGCGGTGTAGCGCGTGAAGCCCAGCTTCGAGTAGGTGTTCAAGGCCGCCGTGTTGTCGCCCTCCACGTACAGCTCCACCTCGTCGAGTCCCGCCTCATCGCGCCCGGGACCGCCGGGGGTCAGCGCCGCCATGTAGTGCAGTCCCGCCAGCGTCAACAGCGCCCCGAGACCGCGGCCCTGGGCAGCCGAGTCGACGCCGACGATGTACACCTCGCCGAGCGGCGGCGCGTCGTCCGTTGCGGGGTGAATCTTGGTCCAGTGGAAACCCAGCAGGGTGTCGGGATCGGCGGCGTCGAAGGCCAGGAAGACACCCGCGGGGTCGAACCAGTCCGCGCCGGTGCGGTCGGCGATCTCGGCCGGCGTCCAGCCGCCCTGCTCGGGATGCCAGGAGAAGGCGTCGTTGTTGACGCGCAGGATCTCGGCGTCGTCGGCCGGGCCGGCGTATGTGCGGACGACGACGTCGTCGCGCTGGGGAAGGTCGGGCAGCGGTGCCGCGACCGGGCGGCGCAGCTGCAACAGCTCGCGGGCCCGTTCCAGTCCCAGGGCCGTGGCGACGGCGGCCGCGGCGGGCAGGTCGCCGTGCGCCCAGACCTGCGGCGGTTCGGTGCCCGGCACGGCCTGTGCTGCGGTCAGCGCGGCGTCCACCAATGCCCGACCTTCGCCGCGACCGCGATGGTCGGGATCGACCACCGCTTCGACCATCGCTGCTCCGCCGTCACGGGCCGCGATCACGTTGGCGTATCCGTGCTCGCTGCGGAGGTGGAGGTCGGCGCCGGACTCGATCGCCAGTCGCGCCTGCTCGGCGAGCGGCGGCACCCCGTCGACGCGTTCGGCACGTTCGACGAGCCTGCGCGCGACGGCGATGTCGTCGGTGCTCAGGGGGCCGGAGATCACGCGGGGCTGCTTCTGCTCAGTCATCGCCTTCCACAGTATCGGCCGCGTCGTCGAAGTCCGGCGAATCCTTCGAGGGGGCGTCGCCGCCTGCCCGACGCGGCGGCTTCACCGCCTTGTAGCCGACGTTGCGGACGGTCCCGATCAGCGACTCGTGGTCGCTGCCCAGCTTGGCGCGGAGTCGTCGCACATGGACGTCGACGGTGCGAGTGCCGCCGAAATAGTCGTAGCCCCACACCTCGTGGAGCAGTTGAGCGCGCGTGTAGACGCGGCCGGCGTTCTGCGCCAGGTATTTGAGGAGCTCGAACTCCTTGTAGGTGAGGTCGATGGGGCGTCCGCGCAGCCGGGCGGTGTAGGTCGACTCGTCGATCACGAGTTCGCCCAGCGTCACCTTGTCGGCCGGTTGGTCGTCGGTGTGCACGGTGCGCGACGACACCATGCGCAGTCGCGCTTCCAGTTCGCCCGGCCCGGTGCTCGGCATCAGGAAGTCGTCGATCCCCCATTCGGCGTTGACGACCACCAGGCCGCCCTCGCCGACGATCGCGATGATCGGCGCGGTCCCGGTGTCGGCGACCAGTTTGCACAGGGTCTTCGCCGCGGCGAGGTCGTTGCGCGCATCCATCAGGATCACGTGGGGGTCGCCGAGGCGCACCAGCGACGAGGTGTCGGCGGGCAGCACGGTGACGCGATGAGAGAGCAGAGAAAGCGACCCCAGCGCGCCGTCGGCGGTCGGTTCTTCGGTCAACAGCAGCAGATCCACACACCACTCCGATCCAGACGTGGCCTCAGGGACTCGGAGAGCAAGCGGAGTCCCTAGCGTTGTGGGCTGTCGATCGACGCTGGTCGCAGCACCCGGTATTCAAATGACAGAATAGCGCCGATGTCCCGAATCGCTAGCGTCGCCCCGCGAACCACGTCCCGTCGAGCCCTGAGGATCGGCGCGTGGCTGGTTGTCGTGGCGGTGGTCGCAGGGGTGCTCACGCTGATCGTCGACGGCGTCGCGGCCTCCCGCGCCGAGCATCGACTGGCCCGCGCACTGCAGGCGTCGCCGGGTGTCCCGTTCGAACCCGACGTCATCATGAGCGGCTTCCCGTTCCTGCCGAAGAGTACGTCCGGCGAGTTCAGTTCCCTCTTCATCAGTGCCGAGGGCGTGCCGATCCCCGACTGCGGCGTCGACCCGGTCTGCCGCATCACGGTCGACGCACGTCTCCAGGACGCGGTCATCGGCGACACCGGGGAGGTGGGCCCGGAGACCGAGATGAAGGCCGCAGGCCTGAAGGTGGAGTCGCGCGTCGACTCGCCCACGCTCGGCAGGCTGATGAACATCGTCGACCTCTACATCAACACCCCCGCTCCCGAGGACAAGATCGGCGGCGGTGGTCCGGGTGACGGCCTCTTGGAGCGCACCGAGGGAATCATGATCAGCGGCACCGTTCCGCTGCCGGGTTCGCCGGAGACGCAGGACGGCTTCCCGCCGTCGGCCGCCGCGTACACCGCGCCAAAGGTCAAGGTCAGCGTCAGCGCCAAGGTCTTCGTGGTGGACGGTCGCATCCACATCGAGGCCACCGACTTCTACGACGGCCCCGAGGAGCACTACTCGGCGGACGTTCCGGTGGAATTTCGCTCAGCGGTATTAAAAAGGTTCTCCACCGTGCTCCCACCCCTGCAGATGGCCTGGGGAGGCACCGCGAAACACGCCCTGAGCAGGGGAAGCGATCTTGTCGCGATCGGCGATTCCGGGCCGGTGGTCGTGCGTCCGATTCAGTACGCGAAAGCGCTCCCGAGCGGGTCCTGATTTCTGTTGTAGTGTCGCTTTCATGCAGCCGGGACGGGAGCCGCAGGCACCTGACTGCACGTCGATGACCTGCTGTTACCGGCATTGAACCCACTCTCGCACCACGCGGGAATCGTCGTATCAAGACACTCGCTGCTCGCGTGGCGAACTTCGAAAGGAACCGAACATGGCACGCTCCGATGTGCTCGTCAGTGCTGACTGGGCTGAAGAGAATCTCAACACCGACAAGGTCGTCTTCGTCGAGGTCGATGAGGACACCTCGATCTACGACCTCAACCACATCCCGGGCGCCATCCGCCTCGACTGGCGCAAGGATCTGCAGGACGGCCTTCGTCGCGACTTCCTGAACGCCGAGCAGTTCGGCGCCCTGCTGAGCGAACGCGGCGTCGCCAACGACGACACCGTGGTCCTGTACGGCGGCAACAACAACTGGTTCGCCGCATACGCCTACTGGTACTTCAAGATCTACGGCCACAAGGACGTCCGCCTGCTCGACGGCGGCCGTAAGAAGTGGGAGCTCGACGGTCGTACGCTGAGCAGCGACGCCGTGACCCGCCCGGCCACCACCTACGTCGCCCAGGCCGCAGACACCTCGATCCGAGCCTTCCGCGACGAGGTCATCGACGCCATCGGAAACAAGAACCTGGTGGACGTCCGCAGCCCCGACGAGTTCTCGGGCAAGATCTCCGCACCGGCGCACCTCCCGCAGGAGCAGGCGCAGCAGCGCGGCCACGTCCCGACCGCCATCAACATCCCGTGGTCGACCACCGCGAACGAAGACGGCACCTTCAAGTCCGACGACGACCTCACCGCGCTGTACGCGGCCAAGGGCTTCGACGACGCCAAGGAGACCATCGCGTACTGCCGCATCGGCGAGCGCTCGAGCCACACCTGGTTCGTCCTGCAGGAACTGCTGGGCAAGCAGAACGTCAAGAACTACGACGGCAGCTGGGTCGAGTACGGCTCGCTGGTCGGCGCCCCGATCGAGCGCTGAGCGCTCTCCACCCACTTCATTCTCTGAGAGGACTACTGACATGTGCGCTGCACCCAAACAGGGTCAGACCCTTCCCGCAGGCGTTGACACCGAGAAGGAGACCGTCCTGACCGGACAGGTGGTCGACGGCTCGGGCAACCCCGTCGCCGGCGCGTTTGTGCGCCTGCTCGACGGCACCGGCGAGTTCACCGCCGAGGTCGTCGCATCGGCCACCGGCGACTTCCGCTTCTTCGCCGCTCCCGGCACCTGGACCCTCCGCGCGCTGAGCGCCCAGGGCAACGGCGACGTGACCGTCTCGCCCGAGGGCGCAGGTGTGCACAACCAGGACGTGACCGTCTCGCGCTGATACCGCGCGGCTGTCCAACGGGCCCCGGTCTGCCATTGCGGCGGGCCGGGGTCTTGTCATCTGTTCGTGCCACGGCGGGTCGACGACGGCCGGTAGTAGCGTGGACATAGCGCCCGTAGCGGACGCGGGAAGGGACGTCATGTCAGATCAAGCCACTCTCGCCGAAGTCCTCACCGTCGAACATCACGCGATCGACGCAGGCATCGAGAAGTTCGTCGCCGCGTCGCCCGGAGGCCCGATCGGCGAATGGTCGGCGCCGCTGGTGCAGGCGATGGCCGCGCTGCGACGACACATCTACCTGGAAGAGGAACTGGTGTTTCCGTCGCTCCGCAACGGCCCGCTGATGATGCCGATCATGGTGATGCTGAACGAGCACGGCGAGATGTGGCGCCGGATGGCCGCCCTCGACGAGCAGCTCGCCGCCGACGGCGTCGACCAGGAACCGCTGCGCAGCGAAGTGGCCGCGGCCTGCACCGAGATGCTCGGTCTGCTCGCCGACCACAACAGCAAAGAGGAGCCGGTGATCTACCCGCACCTCGACTCCGACATGGACGACGACTCCCGCGCCTTCCTTCGAGACTTCCTCGACGACGGCACCACCCCCGACGGCTGGGAGTGCGCCCGCGCCGCCGCCTGACCGTTCCGTCGCCTGAGCGGTTGGGGTATCCGCGTAGT
>NZ_JAAYXO010000087.1 GCF_012515855.1 Gordonia sp. (in: high G+C Gram-positive bacteria) | reverse complement strand
GGCGACGTCTTCTATCGGGACCGATGGAGTCACGACAAGATCGTCCGGTCGACGCACGGCGTCAACTGCACCGGTTCGTGCTCCTGGAAGGTGTACGTCAAGGACGGCATCATCACCTGGGAGACACAGGAGACCGACTACCCGTCCGTCGGCCCCGACCGTCCCGAGTACGAGCCTCGCGGCTGTCCCCGTGGCGCGGCGTTCTCCTGGTACACCTACTCCCCCACCCGGGTGCGCCATCCGTACGCCCGCGGCGTCCTGCTCGAGATGTACCGCGAAGCCAAGAAGCGCCTGGGCGATCCCGTCCTCGCGTGGGCCGACGTGGTGAACGACCCCCTCCGTCGTCGTTCGTACCAGCAGGCCCGAGGCAAGGGCGGCCTGGTCCGCGTCACCTGGGACGAGGCCACCGAGATGGCCGCCGCCGCGCACGTCCACACCATCAAGACCTACGGCCCCGACCGCTGTGCGGGCTTCTCGCCGATCCCCGCGATGTCGATCGTCAGCCATTGCGTCGGCACCCGCTTCATCCAGCTCATCGGCGGCGTCATGACGTCGTTCTACGACTGGTACGCCGACCTCCCGGTCGCCAGCCCGCAGGTCTTCGGTGATCAGACCGACGTGCCGGAGTCCGGCGACTGGTGGGACGCGTCGTACCTGATGATGTGGGGCTCCAACGTTCCGGTCACCCGCACCCCGGATGCGCACTGGATGGCCGAGGTCCGCTACCGCGGAACCAAGGTGGTCAGCGTCTCGCCCGACTACGCCGACAACACCAAGTTCGCCGACGAGTGGCTGCCCGCGCAGGCGGGCACCGATGCCGCGCTCGCGATGGCGATGGGTCACGTGATCCTCAAGGAGTTCTACGTCGACCGGGACACCCCGTTCTTCGCCGACTTCACTCGCAAGTACACCGATCTGCCGTTCCTGATCCATCTCGAAGAACGCGACGGCAAGCTGGTCCCCGGCAAGTTCGTCACCTCCGACGAAATCGGCGGAACCACGGACGACGACCACTGGAAGACCGTCCTGATCGACGACGCGACCGGTGAGCCGCTGGTTCCGAACGGCACGCTCGGCGATCGCTACTCCGAGGCGGGCGAGGGGTCCTGGAACCTCGATCTGCAGGGCGTCACTCCGCGTCTGACCCTGATCGACGAGGCCGACGCCGAGAAGGTCGAGGTCTCGTTCCCCCTCTTCGACGCCCCCGACGGGAGCGGCGAGGTGATCGACCGAGGCGTGCCCGCCCGCCGCTTCGGCGGCGGCCTGGTGACCACGGTTTACGACCTGCTGCTGGCCCAGTACGGCGTCGGTCGCCCGGGGCTGCCCGGCAAGTGGGCGCAGGACTACGACGACGTCACCAGCCCCTACACCCCGGCGTGGCAGGCCGAGATCACCAACGTCCCGGCCGAGGCCGCGATCCGCGTCGCCCGCGAGTTCGCCACCAACGCCGAGGAGTCGGGCGGCCGCTCGATGATCATCATGGGCGCGGGCATCTGCCAGTGGTTCCACGGCGACGCGACCTACCGCGCGATTCTGGCGATGCTGATCCTCACCGGCAGCATGGGCCGCAACGGCGGCGGCTGGGCCCATTACGTCGGTCAGGAGAAGTGCCGTCCGATCACCGGCTGGATCTCCCTCGCCAACGCCCTCGACTGGACCCGGCCGCCGCGCACGCAGCCCGGCACGTCGTACTGGTACATGCACACCGACCAGTGGCGCAACGACGGCTACTCCACGTCGGCCCTCACCTCCCCGCTCTCGTCGGGAACGCTCGACGGGATGCACACCGCCGACGCGATCGCCCAGTCGGCACGCCTCGGCTGGATGCCCTTCTACCCGCAGTTCTCCGCGAACCCCCTCGACGTGGCCGACGACGCGCGCGCCGCGGTCGAGGCAGGCGAGGCCGCGAACCCGGGCGCCTACGTCGCCGAGAAGCTGGTCGACGGCGGCCTGACCCCAGCCATCTCGGACGTCGACGCTCCGGAGAACTGGCCGCGGACCCTGGTGCTGTGGCGGTCGAACCTGTTGGGTTCCTCGGCCAAGGGCAACGAGTACTTCCTTAGGCATCTGCTCGGCACCCACCACAACGTGCTGGGCACCGAGAATCCCGAAGCGCCGCGACCGCGCGAGGTGAAGTGGCACGACCAGGCACCGGAGGGGAAGCTCGACCTCCTCATGTCGGCCGACTTCCGCATGACGTCGACCACGCTGCTCAGCGACATCGTGCTGCCGGCCGCCACCTGGTACGAGAAGCACGACCTCTCGTCGACCGACATGCACCCGTTCGTCCACGCCTTCAGCCCGGCGATCGATCCGCCGTGGGAGGCCAAGAGCGACTTCGACATGTTCCATCGCCTCGCGCAGGAACTGTCGAAGCAGGCGCAGACCCACCTCGGCACTCGCCACGACCTGGTCAGTACCGCGCTCCAGCACGACACCCCCGGCGAGACGGCACAGCCGCACGGCCGGGTGATCGACTGGCGCGAGACGGGCGCGCCGGCCAAGCCCGGAGCCAACATGCCCGCGTTCGCGGTGGTGGAACGCGACTACACCGCCATCGCCGAGAAGCTCGCGTCCGTGGGACCGCTGGCCGACGATCTCGGCTTCACTGTCAAGCACGTCACCTTCGACATCGCCTCCCAGGTCCCGAAGCTTGCGGCGTCGAACGGCGTGATGTCCGCGGGGGCGGGCGCGGGCCGTCCCGCGATCGACACCGACGCCAAGTTGGCCGAGGCGATCCTGACGTTCTCCGGAACCACCAACGGCGAGCTCGCGGTCGACGGTTTCAAGAAGCTGGAGCGCAGGGTCGGCAAGAAGCTCGCGGACCTCGCCGAGGGCTCGGAGGAGAAGCGGATCACCTTCGCCGACACCCAGGCCGCCCCGGTCCCGGTCATCACCTCGCCCGAGTGGTCGGGGTCGGAGACCGGTGGTCGCAGGTACGCGCCGTTCACGGTGAACATCGAGCGCGAGAAGCCGTTCCACACGCTCACCGGCCGGCTCCACTTCTACCTCGATCACGACTGGATGCTCGACATCGGCGAGGCGCTGCCGATCTATCGGCCGCCGCTCGACATGCACCGCCTGTTCGGCGAGCCCAAGCTGGGGTCGGACGGCAGCAAGGAGATCACCGTCCGGTTCCTGACGCCGCACAACAAGTGGTCGATCCACTCCGAGTACCAGGACAACCTGTTCATGCTGTCGCTCTCCCGCGGCGGACCGACCGCCTGGCTCTCGGCCGAGGACGCGGCGTCGATCGACGTCCGCGACAACGACTGGATCGAGTGCGTCAACGCCAACGGCGTCTACGTGGCCCGCGCCGTCGTCAGCCACCGGATGCCCGAGGGCGTCTGCTACGTGCATCACGCTCAGGAGCGCACCATCGATGTGCCGAAGTCGGAGGCCACCGGCCGCCGCGGCGGCATCCACAACTCGCCGACCCGCCTGCTGGTGAAGCCCTCGCACCTGATCGGCGGCTACGCGCAGCTCTCGTACGCCTTCAACTACCTGGGCCCGACGGGCAACCAGCGCGACATCGTCTCGACTATCCGCAAGCGAAGCCAGGAGGTGACGTACTGATGCGAGTGATGGCTCAGGTCGGGATGGTGATGAATCTCGACAAGTGCATCGGCTGCCATACCTGTTCGGTCACGTGCAAGCAGGCGTGGACCAACCGGGCGGGCACCGAGTACGTGTGGTTCAACAACGTGGAGACCCGTCCCGGCCAGGGCTACCCGCGACGGTACGAGGATCAGGAGCAGTGGAAGGGCGGCTGGCACCTCAACAAGAAGGGCAAGCTGCGGCTGCGGACCGGCGGGCGCCTGCAGAAGCTGTTCACCATCTTCCACAGCCCGGTCCAGCCGACCCTCGACGACTACTACGAGCCCTGGACCTACGACTACGAGACGCTGATCAACGCCCCGCTGGGCGACGACTTCCCCGTCGCCCGACCGAAGTCGCTCATCACCGGCGAGGACACCAAGGTCACGTGGTCGGCCAACTGGGACGACAACCTCGGCGGCTCGATCGAGCACGGCGACCTCGACCCGATCGTCGCCAAGATCCGCCAGGAGTCCGAGGAGAAGATCAAGTTCTCCTTCGAGCAGACCTTCATGTTCTACCTGCCGCGTATCTGCGAGCACTGCCTGAATCCGTCGTGCATGGCCTCGTGCCCGTCGGGCGCCATCTACAAGCGCGAGGAGGACGGCATCGTCCTGGTGGATCAGGACCGCTGCCGCGGCTGGCGCCAGTGCATCACCGGCTGCCCGTACAAGAAGATCTACTTCAACCATCGGTCGGGGAAGGCCGAGAAATGTACGTTCTGCTATCCGCGCATCGAGGTCGGTCAACCCACCGTCTGCGCCGAGACGTGCGTCGGCCGTCTCCGTTACATCGGCATCTTCCTGTACGACGCGGACGCGGTGACCGCGGCTGCTTCGGTGCCGGACGACAAGGACCTCTACGAGGCCCAGCTGGAGCTGATGCTCGATCCCGAGGATCCCGAGGTGATCCGACAGGCACGCGCCAACGGGATCCCCGACGAATGGTTGGACGCGGCCCGCCGGTCACCGGTGTACGCGCTCGCCAAGAAGTACAAGGTCGCGCTGCCGCTGCATCCGGAGTACCGAACCATGCCGATGGTCTGGTACATCCCACCGCTGTCGCCGATCGTCGACCTGCTGACCGAGCAGGGACACGACGGCGAGAACCGCGACAACCTCTTCGGGGCCATCGAATCGCTGCGCATCCCGATCGAGTACCTCGCCGAGCTGTTCACCGCGGGCGACACCGACCTCGTCGAGTTCGTGCTGCAGAAGCTGGCGTCGATGCGGTCGTACATGCGCGATGTGAACCTGGGCCGCGAGACCAACCCGCTGATCCCCGGCAGCGTCGGGATGAGCGAGGAGGAGATGTACGAGATGTACCGTCTCCTGGCGATCGCCAAGTACGACGAGCGCTACGTGATCCCGACCGCCCACCACGAGCAGGCTCACAAGCTCGAGGAGACCGCCTGTCCGGTCGACTACGACGGCGATCTCAGCACCTACGGTTCGGGCCCGTTCGGCGAGGCCAGCGGTCGTCCGGTGCCGGTCTCGGTGGAGACCTTCGAGGCGCTCAAGCAGCGGCAGTCCACCGACACCGCCGCCAGCGAGTCCGTCCTGCGCGGCAGAACCAACCTGCTGAACTGGGACGGCAACGGCGTCCCGCAGGGCATGTTCCCCAATCAGGAGCCGCGGTCATGAAGCTGCTGTCGCGTCGTCGCGGGCCGGCGAAAACCGATTCCCGGGTGATTCACCAGGTGGCGGCGTGGTGCCTCGGCTACCCCGGCGACCAGCTCTTCGAGCGTCTCGATCTGATGCGGGCCGCACTCGCCGAACAGCAGGCCGACGACGCCACCGCCGCGCTGGGGCGCTTCCTCGATCATGCCGCGAGTACCGATCGAGCCGAACTCGGACAGCACTACACCGACGTCTTCGACCTCTCCCGCAAGCGCACGCTGTACCTGTCGTACTGGTCCGCGGGCGACACCCGGCAGCGAGGCGCGGTCCTCGGCGAGTTCAAACAGCTCTACCGCGACAGCGGCTTCCTGGTGAACCTGCACGGAGAACTCCCCGACCATCTGCCGATCGTCCTCGAGTTCACCGCGCTCGCCGACCCCGAGCGCGGCACCGCCGTCCTCTCCGACAACCGCGCGGCGCTGGAACTGATCCGCTTCGCCCTCGCCGACGTCGAGTCGCCCTACACCGACGTGCTGGCCGCGGTCTGCGCGACACTCCCCGGTCAGTCGCCGCCCGACCGCGCGTCGGCCATGGCGATGGCCGCACCCGAGCGGCCGGTCGAGACAGTCGGCCTCGAATCGTACGATCCGCGTCTGCTTCCCCTGTTCACCACCGACAGCGAGAAGGCTTTCCGATGAACATCTTCCTCTGGGGCGTACTGCCGTATATCGCACTGATCAGCGTGATCGGCGGAACCATCTGGCGCTTCCGCTACGACAAGTTCGGCTGGACCACCCGCTCGTCCGAGCTGTACGAGTCCCGACTGCTGCGCATCGGCGGGCCGCTGTTCCACTACGGCATCCTCGCGGTGATCGCCGGCCACGCGATCGGCCTGGTGATTCCCGAATCCTGGACCGCCGCGATCGGCATCACCGAGACCACCTATCACTGGATCGCGGCGGGCGGCGGCATCGTCGCCGCCATCGCGACGCTGGTCGGCGTGGGCATCCTGATCTATCGGCGACGGACCGTCGGCCCGGTGTTCATGGCCACCACGTGGAACGACAAGCTGATGTACGTGGTGCTGGTGGCCGCGCTGCTCGCCGGCTCGTACATCACCCTGATCGGGTTGATCGACCCGCACGGCGAGGGCGTCAACTACCGCGAGACGGTCGCCCCGTGGTTCCGTTCGATCTTCTACTTCCAACCCGACATCGACGCGATGGCCGCGGCGCCGTTGCGCTTCCACATCCACGTGATCATCGGCATGGCCATGTTCGTGCTGGTGCCGTTCACCCGACTGGTACACATCTTCACCGCACCGCTGCACTACCTGTTCCGCCCCTACATCGTCTACCGCAGCAAGGACGCGCGTCCCGCCCCGGGTAACGCGCCTGCTCGCCGCGGTTGGGATCCGATCGGAGTGAAGGACCGCGACTGATGACTGCTCCCGCACAGGTGGACAAGTCCGCCCAGACCCTCAACCTCGTCCTGGCGACCGCGGCGTTTGCGATCACCTTCTGGGCCTGGAATCTGATCGCTCCGCTCGGCGTCTTCTACGCCGGCCCGGATGAGCTCAACCTCGACTCCACCCAGAAGTCGATCCTGATCGCGGTGCCGATTCTGGTCGGCTCGCTCGGCCGGATCGTCGTCGGCGTGATGACCCCGCGCTACGGCGGCCGAGTGATGTTCACCGCGCTTCTGCTGATCTCGGCGCCCTTCGTGATCCTCGTGGCCGTCGCGGGCAGCATCAAGTCGTACCCGATGATGATCGTGATCGGCTTCTTCCTCGGCATCGCCGGCACCAGCTTCGCCGCGGGCATTCCGTTCGTGAACAACTGGTACGAAGCGCCCCGACGCGGCTTCGCGACCGGCGTCTTCGGCGCAGGCATGGGCGGCACCGCGCTGTCGGCCTTCTTCACCCCCCGCTTCCGCGAATGGTTCGGCTACTTCCCGACCCACATCATCATCGCAGTGGCCCTCGTGGTGATGGCGGCGATCTGCTGGATGTTCATGCGCGACGCTCCGTCGTGGGTGCCCAACACCGAGCCCGGCCTGCCCAAGCTCGCCAGCGCCCTCAAGCTGCCGATCACCTGGCAGATGTCGTTCCTGTACGCGGCGGCGTTCGGCGGCTTCGTCGCCTTCTCCACCTATCTGCCCACGTACCTCAACGACGTCTACGACATCACCGACCTGAAGTCCGCAGGTGCGCGCACCGCGGGCTTCGCAATCGCGGCGGTCGTCGCGCGCCCCATCGGCGGCATGCTGTCGGACAAGTTCGGGCCGCGCCTCATCACCGCGATCTCGTGTGGCGGCGCCGCCCTGTTGGCGGTCTGGATGATCGCCAAGCCCGACCTCGACTCCGGTCTCGCCGCCGTCGACTTCATCCTGATGGCCGTGATGATGGGCATGGGCGCCGGTTCGGTGTTCGCGTGGGTCGCGCTGGCCTCGCCGCCCGCTCGCGTCGGTGCGGTGACCGGTCTCGTCGGTGCCGCCGGCGGCCTCGGCGGCTTCTTCCCGCCGCTGGTGATGGGTGCGACGTACAACGCCGAGGCGCACTCGTACACCGTCGGTCTGGCGCTGCTGGTGGCGTTCGCCGCCGTCGCCTGCGTCTTCACCGTGTTCGGCATCCCGCGTAGCGAAGACGAACCAGACAACAAGAAGGTGGCCGCATGAGCGAGATCAACATGTCGGAGTTGGCGGACCAACTGCTCGACGAGGCGCGGGCGGCCTCGTCGGGTCGGGCGGCCCTCACTGTTCGCGGTCATTCCGATCACCGACTCCGCCATACCGTGATCGCCCTGCGAGCCGGCTCTGATCTCTCCGACCACGAAAGCCCGGGCGAGGCCACGCTCCAGGTGCTGCGCGGCGACGTCCGCCTCACCGGGCTCGACACCGAGATCGGGTTGACCGCGGGCTCGCTGGCCGACATCCCCGACGTGCGACACGGCCTGGCCGCCGACACCGACGCGGTGGTTCTGCTGACGGTCGCCCTGCGGAGTTAGGGCGCTCAGGCGCTAGTCACGAGGAGTTAACACGCTCGACCCGTCACGCTCACCCGGATCGAGGTCACCATGACGAACACTGGGCTGCCGCAGACCGCGACTGTTCTGGAGATCCGCACGCACGGGGTCAGCGGCACCCCGATCGACCAGATCCTCGCGGACCCGGTGGGGCCGTTGCCACCCGGCGACCTGGTCGACGTCCCCGGACCGCTGGGGCCGGGGCGGCGCTTCGTGCGACGGGTCGACGGCGCCCGCAACGACGTCCCCGTCGCGGGCGGGAGCGATTCGCACTACGCGTGGGCGTACTCGTGGGGTCGACTGACGTCGGGCGGATTCGTCAAGTCGCTCTGGGCTGTCCTGATCCCGTTCGCCCTGGTGAACATGGCCTACGCGATGATCAGCGACAACCGCAGGCTCCACCCGGCACGCCACCCCGACTCCCCGATGTTCACACGAGGGTGCCGGTCGCTCGTGCACCTGCTGGGCGTGGCGCTGACCGTGCTGTTCACCCTGCAGATCACCTACGTGATCGTCGACTCGGTCGGGTATCGCTGCATCGTGGCCTCCGGCGGCACCTGTCTGGAACACGTGCCTTACGTCGACAGCCTGCGCGATTACCCGACGACGATCTCGGTACTCGCTGTGACGCTGGTGCTGGTCGTACTCACCGTCGGCGGCCTGATCACCCGGTTCTCGGCCACCGACTCCGAGGGCACCCTCCGCGAGATCGTCGAACAGTCCGGCGCCTCCCCGGCACCGGAGCCCGGCGATCCGGCGATGGCCACCGCAGACTTCGTCGACGGCAACATCGCCGCACCCGTCCTCCGCATCGTGCACGGAATCGCCGCACCGACCGCGGTCGTCACACTTCTCTTGGCGATGCGCCCCGCCGATACCGGCGCGTGGCGATGGATCGCGCCCGTCGCCGTCTTCGGCGTCCTCGCCTCCACGATCGCCGCGATCGACCTCTGCGGCCCGATACGCGTGACCCGCTGGTTTCGGGATCACCCGCGCGTCCACACCCGTTTCTCGGTCATCGGCTGGGCCTTGATGGCGGGCGCGCACGCGGGCGCTATCGTCGTCGCAGCGACGGTCCTGCCGTCGTCATTCGACGTCAGTGTGACGACGGCGCCCGCGGTCACCCTCTTGCCCGGTCGGTGGTCTCCGATCGAGGTGACCATCGTCGTGGCCGCAACACTGTGCCTCCTGCTGGCCGCCGCGCTGTGGGAACCGAGTCGCACGCTGGATGCCCAGACTCGGAACTATCCGAAGGCGTACCGCCCGTGGTTACGCGGCTTCACCCCCGCCGTCGTCGGTGGCCTCGCGGTGATCATCGGATCCGGATTCGGTGTGGGTGCCTCCCGCGCGTTCAACGCCTTGGCGAACAAAGACATCGGCGGCGCCGACCCGATGCCCACGCGGACGTCGTACGACATCATCTCCACCCAGTGGGGTCTGCTCGGATTGCTGGGAGCGACTGCACTCATCGTCGGAACACTCCTCCTGCTCGCGGCGAGCTTCAGGCCCTCCCATCCCGCTTTCCGACTCAATCCGCCGCCGGATCTCGACGCACGGAATCGCCGGTGGCAGCGATGGCGGACGGGACTGCGCTACCGAGTCGCCACGCTCAACCGATTCACGCAGCACCTGCTCGCGGCATTCCTCATCGCCGGAATCGGCTGCGCCGCGGCCGGAGTGTGGGCGGCCACCACTGATCCGAGTACGCACGGACGGCCCGGTGCTCCTGCATGGCCCAGCGCTCCTGAATGGCCCAGTGCTCCCTTATGGCTCAGCGAGCACTGGCTGCGTGCGACCGGCACCTGGATCCTGATCGCCATGGTGGTCGGTCTGGCCTTCGTGATCCGGCAGGCGATCGCGAACCCCGACGGCATGGGCCGCACGCTCGGCGTGCTCTGGGACGTGTCGTCGTTCTGGCCGCGCGAAGGTCACCCGGTGGTTCCGCCTCCTTACGCGCCGACGGCGGTGGCCGACATCGTCGACCGGGTCGGTGAGATCCGCGAGGCCTCACCCGGCGTGAAGATCGTGCTGTGCGGACACAGTCAGGGCTCGCTGATCATGTACGCCGCCGCATTGCAGCTGCGGCGGCGGGGTGCCACCGACAACCTGAGCCTGCTGACCTACGGCAGCCAACTCCAGTGGCTGTACGGCCGCGCGTTCCCGGCCTTTCTCAACTTCGACAGCCATCGCGAGCTGAGCGCGTCACTGGAGCAGCGATGGATCAATCTGATTCGCTTCACCGACCCCGTCGGCGGTCCGGTTCTCTCGTGGGACCTGACCTCGTCTCGGGCCGGCGACGTCTCCGCGTCGGTCCTCGACGTCTCCGCCGAAACGGGGTGGGCGCGCATCGACGGCCTCACCCCGCACGACGGCGTGTTGGCGGCCGGCGACGAGCGATGGCTGGCCGACCCGCCACCCCGAATCGCGTACGACTTCCAGCGGGGCCACAGCAACTACGTGCGAGAGGTCGCGTGGGCCGCCGCGATAGCGAAGTTGACGGGTACCCGAACTGACCCGGGTCCGCTCGCCGCCGACTAAGCCACCGGCTGCGTCGAGATCGGGCAGTCGTCGTCGGTGAGGCGAAGCACCCGCATCCCGTTCGGGGTCAACCAGACTCGCTCGCCCACGCGGGGCAGATCGGCCCCGACGGCGGTCTCGGCCACTAGGCCGCCCTCGCTCTCGACCCGCGCTCGCCCGGCATGCACCCAGACCGAGCGCACCCGACTGCGGACCGCACCCGACGTCCTCGACAGTGACACCCGCTGGGGTTCGACGATCCCGAACGCCGCATCGCCGTCGGCGATGCGCGAGTCCGCGGCCTCCCCGGGCAGGACGTCGTCGCCGACCACCAGGGCGCCGTCGCTCCACGTCCCGTAGACCACGGTGTACCCGGCGAGTGCCGCGGTGAACGGATGCCGCGGCGACGCCGCCAGTCGAGCGGGCGTCGCGTCGTTGATCACGGTTCCCGCATCGAGGACCAGGCATCGGCTCGCCCACTGCCACGCGTCCGAGAGGTCGTGCGTCACCAGCACGCTGGTGGTCCCGGTGCGCGCGAGTTCGTCGGCCAGCATGCGCCGAATGCTGGGGGTGCTCTCGGCGTCGAGCGCGGCGAACGGCTCGTCGAGCAGCAGCACCTCGGGTTCGGCAGCGAGCGCGCGAGCGATCGCGACCCGCTGCTGCTGGCCTCCGGACAGACGTGCCGGATTCCACCGGCCGACGTCTGGGAGGTCGATGCGTTCGAGCCACGCGTCGGCGACGGCGCGCGCCTGCTTGCGCGACTTCCGCTGCGACCGCGGCCCGAACTCGAGGTTCTCGTACACGGTGAGGTGTGGGAACAGCCGCGGTTTCTGTTCCAGCAGGGTGATGCGACGACGCTCCGGAGGCACATGGTCGGAGCCGTCGAGCACGCGGTCGCCCAACCGGATCTCCCCGCGCACCAGCGGTGCCAGGCCCGCGAGCGCCGCCAAGATCGTCGACTTCCCCGCACCGTTCGGACCCAGAATCGCCAGGCACTCGCCGCCGGCGACGTCGAGGTCGACGGACACGTCGAAGTCGGCTCGCTCCACGGCGATCCGGGCGACGAGATGTTGCCCGGTCATCGGATCGCGTCCTGTCGCCACGAGCGCAGCCCGAGCACGATCACCGCGGTGCTCACCAGCAGGAGCAGCGACAGTGCGACCGCCGAATCCTGCGTCACGCCGACCCCGTTGAACGCGGTGTAGATCGCCAGCGGCATGGTCTGCGTGACCCCCGGCGAGTTTCCCGCGAACAGCGCGGTGGCGCCGAACTCACCCAGCGCGCGAGCGAAGGCGAGGGCCGCTCCGGCGGCGAGGCCCGGCAGGACCAGCGGCAGTGTGATGCGGCCGAGGACCCGCCAGCGTCCCGCGCCGAGGGTCGCCGCGATCTGCTCGTATCCCCCGCCGGCCGTGCGGAGCGCCCCCTCGACGGTGATCACGTAGAACGGCAGGGCGACGAAGGTCTGCGCCACCACGACGGCGGCGGTGGTGTAGGGCAGGCTGAACCCGGTCGCCTCGAACAACGGCTTGCCGACCAGGCCCGACCTGCCCAGCAGCGACAGCAGAGCCAGGCCGCCGACCATCGGCGGCAGCACCAGCGGAATCAGAACCACCGCCCGGAGCACCGACGCCCAGCGAGTCTCGGCGCGCGCGATGATGACCGCGAGCGGTGTGCCGAAGACGATGCAGCCCAGGGTCGCGAAGCCCGCGGTGACCAGCGACAGACCGAGCGCCGTCAACGACGCGGACGAGAAGAGGTCCGAGCCCAGTGTCTCCCACCGCACGCGCGAGACCAGGCCGATGATCGGAGCCACCAGCAGTGCCAGCGCGATCAGCGCGGGCACGTACAGCGGCTTGGGGACGGTCACGGCGAGCCGAAACCGTAGCGCGTCAGAACCTGCCGGCCGGCGGCGGAGAGGACGAAGTCGACGAAGGCCTGCGCGCCGTCGGGCGACGGCGCCTTCGTCACCACGGCGATCGGATACCGATTCACCACGGCGTCGGCGTGCGCCGGAGTGATGCCGACCAGCTCGTCGCCCGCGGCGGCGACGTCGGTCTTGTAGACCAGCCCCGCATCGGCCTCGCCCGCCTCGACCCGCTTGACCACCGCGGTCACGTTGGTCTCCTCGCTCCGCGGCTTCACCGCGACCTTCGCGTCGTCGAGCAGCGTGCGCGAGGCCTTGCCGCAGGGCACCTGCGGCGCACACAGCACGGTGGTGACGTCGGCGCGGGCGAGGTCGGCCAGGGAGCGGATGTTCTTCGGGTTCCCCGGAGCGACCGCGATCTGCAGGGTATTGGTGGCGAAGATCTGGCCGGCGTCGGCGATGCCTGCCTCCGTGACCGGCTTCAGGCTCGGCTCGTTGGCGAAGGCGACGACATCGGCGTCGGCGCCCTCGACGAGCTGCGTCGCCAGTGCTTGCGAACCGTCGTACATCGGCGCGACGCGGTACCCGGGATGGGCAGCGGAGAACTCGTCGGCGAGCTCGTCGAACGCACCCTGCAGCGACGCGGCCGCGAAGACCGTCACCGTGTCCTGGTCGGAACCGTCGCCGCCCGCGCATCCGGTGAGGAGCAGCGCGAGGGCAGCGACCACGGCCAGCAGTTTCTTACTCATGCCCGGCCTCCCG
>NZ_JAAYXO010000086.1 GCF_012515855.1 Gordonia sp. (in: high G+C Gram-positive bacteria) | reverse complement strand
GCGGGCGGATATGTTTGATCTGTGAGATCACAACCGCATGTTCTCGGGATCGTCCTCGCCGGCGGTGAAGGCAAGCGGCTCTATCCGCTGACCATGGACCGGGCGAAGCCCGCCGTCCCGTTCGGCGGCGCGTACCGGCTGATCGACTTCGTGCTGTCGAACCTGGTGAACGGCGGTTACGAGCAGATCTGCGTCCTGACGCAGTACAAATCGCATTCGCTCGACAAGCACATCTCGCAGACCTGGTGGTCGTCGGGTTTTCACGGGGAGTTCATCACGCCGGTCCCGGCGCAGCAGCGGCTCGGCCCGCGCTGGTACACCGGCAGCGCCGATGCGATCTATCAGTCGATGAACCTGATCTACGACGAGGAGCCGGACTACATCGTGGTCTTCGGCGCCGACCACGTGTATCGCATGGATCCGGCGCAGATGGTGGAGGCGCACATCGCCTCCGGCGCCGCGGTCACCGTCGCAGGCATTCGCGTGGCGCGTGCCGAGGCGGTCGCGTTCGGTTGCATCGACGCCGACCCGGACAACAAGATCACCGAGTTCATCGAGAAGCCGGCCGATCCGCCGGGAACGGTCGACGATCCGGACGTCACGTTCGCCTCGATGGGCAACTACGTCTTCACCGCGAACGCACTGGTGGAGATGCTGAAGACCGACGCCGCCGACCCCGACTCCGACCACGACATGGGCGGCGATATCATCCCGGCGTTCGTGGCGCGCGGCGAGGCGTATGTCTACGACTTCAACGACAATGTGGTCCCCGGCCAGACCGAGCGCGACCGGGGGTACTGGCGTGACGTCGGGACACTCGACTCGTTCTACGACGCGCACATGGACCTGGTGTCGGAGAACCCGGTGTTCAACCTGTACAACAAGCGCTGGCCGATCCGCGGCGAGACCAGCCATCTGCCGCCCGCGAAGTTCGTCCGCGGCGGCACCGCCAACGACTCGGTGGTCGGCGCGGGCACGGTGATCGCCGGAGCCACCGTGCACGGCTCGGTGCTGTCGAACAATGTCTTCATCGATGAGGGCGCCGTGGTCCAGGGCAGCGTGCTGATGCCCGGTGTGCGCATCGGCAAGAACGCCGTGGTCCGCAACGCGATCCTCGACAAGAACGTGCGGATCGTGGACGGAGGCCAGCTGGGGGTGGACCTCGAGCACGACCGCGACCGCTTCGTGGTCTCGCCGGGCGGCATCGTGACCGTCGGAAAGAATCAGATCGTCGACTGACGCACGCGTCGGCTCGGTCGGTGTCGCGATGAACCTGCAGAAGTGGAACCTTCGCGTCGGGCTTCCGGTACTGGGCTGGTTGGTCGCGCTCGTGGCGGTGGTCGTCGCTCGGGACGCGGTGCCCGCGTCGGGGTGGCTGATGATCCACCTGCTCGGCCTCGGCGCGGCCAGCAATGCCGTGCTGATCTGGAGTTGGTACTTCACCGAGTCGGTGCTGCATCTGTCGCACACCGAGAATCGCCGCGCCCAGGCCGTGCGGCTGCTGCTGTTCAATGTCGGAGCAGTGACGGTGATCCTCGGATACGGGGTGTGGGGCACTGGGATATGGGGCACTGGGATATGGGGCACTGGGACATGGGGCCTTGGGACATGGGGTGCGATCGTCGCCGGAGCGACGCTCGCCTTCGTCGCCGTCGCCTGGCATGGCGTTGCGCTCTGGGGTCGCCTTCGGCGAGCACTGTCGTCGCGTTTTGCGGTGATGGTTCGGTACTACGTCGCCGCGGCTGCCTTCCTCCTCGTCGGGATCGTGCTCGGCGCGACGGTGGCGCGGCCGCTCAGCGGGGACTGGCACGATCGGTTGGCGGTCGCCCACGCAGGCCTGAACCTGTTGGGCTGGATCGGAATCACCGTCATCGGCACGCTGGTGACGCTGTGGCCGACTATTCTCCGGACCCGGATGGGCGAGCGGGTGGAACGAGCGGCCAAGGCCGGGCTGCCGATGCTCTGCGGGGCGGTCGCGGTGGTCGTGATCGGCACGCTCGTCGGGCTGGTGGCGGTCGCTGCGATCGGCATCGCCCTGTACGCCGTCGCCGCCGCGTATGCGTTGGCGCCGCACGTCGACGAGATCCGGCGGAAGAAGCCGACCGGATTCGACGCCCTCTCCGTGCTCGCGGGCGTGCTCTGGCTGCTCGTCGTGCTGGTGGTGCTGGCCGTCCGATATGCGACCGCGCCCGATTGGGCCGCGGCCTATCAGCGGCTCGACGCGCTGACCCCGGCGCTCCTCGGCGGCTTCCTCGCGCAGGTGCTGCTCGGCGCGCTGAGCTATCTGATCCCCGTGGTGCTGGGGAAGAAGCCGTCGGCCACCCAGCAGGCGATGCGGGTCCTCGACATCGCGGGCCCGGTGCGCGTCGGTGCGGCCAACGCGGGTCTGCTGGCGTGGGTGCTGCCGTGGTCCGGTCCGGCGGCCCGCTGGGCGGGCGCGGTCGCCGTGATCGCGTTCGCGAGCTTCGTTCCGCTGGTGGTCTGGGCGGCGGTCAAAGCCGTCCGCCCGGTGCCGACCGACGGTCCGCGTCCGCGCCCCACGCAGCGGAGTCCGCGCGTGGTCCTGGGATCGCTCGCCGCGGGGGTCGCGGCGGTGGTCGTGGTCGCCGCGATCGGTGTGGTCGTCGAGCGGTGGTTCTCGTCGACGACCGATCGGGTCGTGGCGACCGGGCAGACGACGACGGTCGAGGTGACCGTCCGCGGCATGCGCTTCGTCCCCGACCGCGTCGAGGTGCCGCGGGGCGACCGGCTCGTCGTCGAGCTGACCAACACCGGCGACCAGACCCACGATCTGGTGATGCCGAACGGCAGTCGGACGCCGCGACTGGCCCCCGGTGAGTCCGCGTCGGTCGACGCCGGGGTCATCGGCGCCTCCGAACAGGGCTGGTGCTCGCTTCCCGGACACCGGCAGATGGGCATGGTGTTCGACGTCGAGGCGGTCGGCGGGGCGGATGCTTCGCCGTCCTCTTCGTCCGCCGGGGTCGACGGCCGTGCGCCGGTCCGGATCGGGGCGGCCCCGGGGCCGGACTTCGTCGCGCGCGATCCGCGCGCGCCGCTGACGCCCACCGAGCGGGTGCACCGCATGACGCTCGAGGTACGCGACGTGGAGAACCCGGTGGCGCCCGGGATCACCGTCACCCAGTGGCCGTACGGGGTCGTCGGACCCGACGGGGTCTACCGCGGTGGCGCTCCCGGTCCCACATTGCGAGGGAAGGTCGGCGACGTCTTCGAGATCACCCTGGTCAACGGGGCGTCGGCCGGACACTCGATCGACTTCCACGCCGGTGCACTGGCGCCGGACCGCCCCATGCGGACCATCGAGCCCGGCCAGTCGCTGCAGTACCGGTTCACCGCGACCCGCAGCGGCGTGTGGCTCTATCACTGCTCGACGATGCCGATGTCGACGCACATCGCCAACGGCATGTTCGGTGCGGTGATCATCGACCCACCCGACCTGCCCGCCGTGGACCGCGAGTATCTCCTGGTCCAGTCCGAGGTGTTCCTCGGCGGCCCGGACGGGACCGCCGATCCGGACCGGATCGGCGCCGAGCGCCCGGATCTGGTGGTCTTCAACGGCTACGCGAACCAGTACGACCACCGTCCGCTGACTGCGCGAGTCGGCGAACGCGTGCGGATCTGGGTGCTGGCGGCGGGGCCGAACCGCGGCACGGCGTTCCACGTGGTCGGCGGACAGTTCGACACCGTGTGGAAGGAAGGCGCCTATCGGTTAAGGCAAGGCGACGCGCAGTCGGGCGGCAGCCAGGTGCTCGATCTCGCCGCGGCGCAGGGCGGGTTCGTCGAACTCGTCTTCGGCGAACCCGGCAGCTATCCGTTCATCTCGCACGTGATGGTCGACGCCGAGCGGGGAGCGCACGGGATCATCGCGGTGCGGTAGCCAACGCGGTCCGCCCCATCGCGATCAGACTCGGCACCGACTCGAGGTCGACGTTCTCCGGCAGCGCGTCGATCGGCCACCAGGCGAGGTCGGTCGATTCGTCGCTGATCGCGATCGCCGGCAGCGAGCCGTCGGCCGTCGGGTCGGCGACCGCGGCGAACCGGACGTCGAGGTGGCGGGTGGGAACGCCGAGCGAGCAGGTGATCGGATGCGTGTGCAGTTGGACGGGTCCGGCGGTCAGGGTCAGCGACGGCAACCCGGACTCCTCGAGGCCCTCGCGCAGCGCAGCGGCGGCCAGCGTTGCGTCCTCGGGCTCGCAGTGCCCACCCAGTTGCAGCCACTTGCCGACGCGCGGGTGCAGCGTCAGCAGCACGTGGCTGAGCTCCGCGTTGAAGACGACCACCGACGCAGTGAGATGCCCGGCCTCGCAAGCACGCTGACAGCCGGTGTCGGCGGCTGCGAGGAAGGCCAGGTAGGCGTGGCGGATCGAATCCTGCTCAGGGTCCGGAGCCGACCACTCGGTCAGCGCGGCGGTCGCCGCGGCGTGCAGGGCGTTCACAGTTCCATCACCAATCCGTCGATGTCGGCGGGTGCGCGCAGTCCCGCCGGTGTTTCGGGGTGGCCGACGGCGACGGCGCCGAGCGGCTGCCAGTGCGCGGGGAGGTCGAGTTCGGCGCGGACCACGTCGGCGGCGAAGATCGTCGACCCCACCCAGCAGCTGCCGACCTCGCGAGCCGCGAGTGCCACCAGCAGACCGGCGACGGCCGCCCCGCCGGCGACGGTGAACATGGTGTTCTCGCAGGCGTTGCGGCGCTCGTCGGGGTAGTCGTGCATCCCCTCGCCGGTCATCACCGGAATCACCAGTTCCGGTGCGTCGTACAGGATCTGACCGCGGGAGACGCGCTTGGCGATGGACTCGGGGGTCTTCGCATCCGCGGCGAGATCGGCCCGCCACGCCTGCGCCATGGCGTCGAGCAGCCGCTGCCGGCGCTCCGGGTCGCGCAGCCACAGGAACCGAACGGGATGCGTGTGGTGCGGGGCGGGAGCGGTCAGCGCGTCGGCGAACGCCGCGCGCATCGTCTCGTCGGCCACCGGGCGGGGGTCGAATCGGCGGACCGAGCGGCGGGTCAGCAGCGCCTCGCGGTGGCCCTGCGCGAGGGCTTCCTCGACACCGAGGCGGAACATGTCGTCGTCGAGGTCGCGGACCAGATCGCGGGCGGTGCTGCCGTCGTCGTGCAGCGCCATCCCGCGCACCACCGCGACGGGTACGCCGTCGAGCTTGCCCTTCACCAGGTCGGCCGCCGCGGCGAGTTCGTCGGCCACCGCGATGTCGGTGACCATCAGGGTGTTGCCGTAGTCGTCGTCCACGCCGTCGTAGCCGTGGCTCACCGCGATGCCGGAGGCCCCGATCGCCACGTCGGTCTGTCCCGTCCGCCAGGCGCGGCCCATGGTGTCGGTGACGATGACCGCCACCGACAGTCCGAACTCGTCGGCGAGGCGAGCGCGCAGACCCGCGGCGCTCGCGTCGGGATCGAGGGGAAGGAGGGCGATCTGATCGGTGCGGACATTGGAGCCGTCGACCCCCGCAGCCGCCTGCACCAGACCGTTGCGGTTGGCGGTGATGAGCGTCCGGTTGCGGCGCGCGACGATGCGGACCGTCTCGTCGTCGATCAGCTTGCGGCGGAAGGCGTCCCGCTCCTCGGGATCGGTCGGCGCGGCGACCATCCGGCCTTCGGTCTTGGAGAACACCTTGCTGGTGACCACCAGGACGTCACCGTCGGCGATCCACGGAGCGGCGGCGACGATCTCGGCGGCGAGATCGCTGTCGGGGCCGAACTCGCCGAGCCCGGTCACGGCCAGAATCTGCAGGCCTTCCCGGGCCCGATGATCGGCCGCGCGGCGATCGGTCAAGCGGGTCACGGGGTGCTCACCCCGACGAGGGCGGCCGCGGCGCGGATCATGTCGGCGGTCGCCGTCGGGTCGGACATCAGCAGCGGTGCGGAGCCGATGGCGATCCCGTCGACCTCCGCGTGATCGCCGTCGGCGATGAGCCAACCGTCGAGGATGCCGTTGCCGCTGCGGGCCCCGTAGTACTCCGCGATGCCCTGCGCGGAGCTCTCGACGCCGATCACCGACAGGCACGAGTCGGCCATGCCGCGCAGCGGTTTGTCGTCGATCACCGGGCTGATGCCGACCACCGGCGCGCCGGTCTGGCGCAGCGCGCCGCGAATGCCGGCGACCGAGGTGATGGCACCGATGCTGACGACCGGATTGCTGGGTGCCAGGAAGATGATGTCGGCGTCGGCGATGGCCTCGAGGACGCCCGGTCCGGGTTTCACCTCGTCCCGGCCCACCTGGGCGAAGCCGTGCGTCGGCACCTGGGCGCGGTAGCGGACCCACCATTCCTGGAAATGAATCGCGACGCGCTCCCCGTCGGTGCCGTCGGGCTTGTCGATCACCACGTGCGTTTCGTGGCGCTGATCGCTCGCGGGCAACAGTTGAACGCCGGGCTGCCAGCGGCGGCTCAGGGCAGCTGTGACATCGGAGAGCGGGTAGCCGGCGTCGAGCATCTGCGTGCGGATGAGGTGCGTTGCCAGATCGCGGTCGCCGAGGCCGAACCAGTCGGGATCGGCGCCGTAGGCGGCGAGCTCCTCCTTGGCGTTCCAGGTCTCGTTGCGATGGCCCCAGCCGCGCTCGGGGTCGATCCCGCCGCCGAGCGTGTACATGCAGGTGTCCAGGTCAGGGCAGATGCGGACGCCGTGCATGTAGGCGTCGTCGCCGACGTTGACCACCGCGGTCACCGTGTTGGGCCCGTCGGGGTCGTCGGGGAGCCGAGGAAATGGCGTGCGTCCGAAAACTTCGCGCGCGCCCTGCAGAAAACGGGCGCCACCGACGCCGCCCACGAGTACCGTCACCTTCACAGAGACCCACTCTAGTGACCGGTCGCCCAGGTGCCGTTTCGCGGCACCGCGAGCCGGGTTGCCCGGCCGTCTGCGACACGCCGAAGCACATAGCGATTTGTCGGGCGTGTGCGGGATTGTCCTAGGTCAGTGGTAGGAATGAATCTTCGGTTTCCGCTTGACCGCGATGGTGCCGAGCATGTCTAATCACACCAGTGTCATTTGATTGTTTCTATCGATGATCTTTGGTGCGCATACTGGGCTCGGGTCAACTTGGGGACTTGGGTCTGGTCACGGGGAGTAAATCAAGTCTGCGAGCAGGGAGGTGCCGGATGACTTTGGAAGCGGGCAGTGGTGCTGACCCGATCAGTTTTTCACCTATGAATCGCCATCTTTCGGTGGTGCCGAACGACTTCGACGAGTTATTCGATGCGGTTGAAGACGAGTGGCAGGACCGTGCACTCTGCTCTCAGACCGATCCGGAAGCGTTCTTCCCCGAGAAGGGCGGTTCCACGCGCGAGGCCAAGCGCATCTGCCAGGGCTGTGAGGTCAAGGCCGAATGCCTCGAATACGCGCTGCACAACGATGAACGCTTCGGTATCTGGGGCGGACTCTCCGAACGGGAGCGTCGTCGCATCAAGCGCGGCATCATCTGAGCTGAACTTTCACCTGAACCGGCCTCTCTGCGATCGGACACCTCCTCCGATCGCCGCGAGGCCGGTTCAGTCGTCTTCGGGTCCGTCCTCGATGGTCTCTTCGTCGACTCCGAGGTAGGTCGCGACCTGTTCGACGAGCACCTCGTGCAGGATCTCCGGAAGATCGTCGGCGTCCTGCGCCCGCAGTTCCAGCGGTCGGCGAAAGAGGATCACCTGGGCGCGCGTCGGGCGTCCGGTCGTGTCGATTCCCGCCGGGATCAAGCGCGCGAGGGGCACCTGCCCGTCGGCGGTCACCTCGTCCGGCCACTGCACCGGATCGTCGCTGCGCGGCAGCATGCGCGGGATGTCGTCGACGGCCACGTCGAGTTCCACGAGGTGGTCGTGCCAGCGCGACTCGATCTCCGAGAAGGCGTCCACGGCGGCGGCGTCGAAGCGGTCGGCGCGCGTCTTGTGGGCGGGCAGGGTCGGTGGCATCAGCGGTCCGCGCAGACCGCGGCCACGACGATTGCGCTGACGCCGGGATGGCGGAGTGAGGAGTTCGCGTCCTGACCGCATCGGAACCAGTCGGTAGGCCATATCCGCCATCCTAGTGTCCACCGATGCGAGGGAACGTCCAGCGCGTGTCGATTGTCCGACGCGAGCGCGGAGGCGATAGGCTGATCGACGTGAGTGTCCCTCGTCAGTGCTGCAGGCCCGGCTGTTCGCGTATCGCCGTGGCGACTCTGACCTTCGTCTACGCCGAGTCGACAGCCGTGATCGGCCCCCTGTCGGCGTCCGACGAACCCCATTCGTGGGACCTGTGTTCGCAGCACGCGGACCGGATCACCGTGCCTGTCGGCTGGGAGATGCTGCGCAGCGAGAGCCGCTTCAAGCAGCCGGTCGAAGACCAGGACTTGACCGCACTGGCCGAGGCGGTCCGAGAGGCCGCGGTCGGTTCCCGTGGTTCGCGGGCCGGCTTCCTCGCCAACGCCGACCTCGACGATTTCCCGCGCGGTCGTCACCGCGCCCAGCCTCATCCGCCAACGTCGCCGGCAGTCGCGCCGCGGCCCGGACGCCGCGGACATCTGCGCGTGCTCCCGGACCCGGTCGACTGACTGATTGACGGCAATCCTGCTCCTGTCCCGTTCGGGACGAGCGAACACTAGGCTGGATGCATGTCTGCGTTGACTATTGACCTCGACGATGTCGACGGTCTGCTCGCCGCCGACCGTGACGGGTTGCTGCGAGCCGCGGCGATGGCCGGAGCGGGTGTCCGCTCGGTGTCCCAAGCTCAGGCCGAAGGCGTGCTGGCGCGGTTGTCGGACTTCCGGCCGCGCGCGGTCGTCTTCGTCACCGGGTCTGATTCCGTCGCGCACCGCGCTGCCGATCTCGTCGTCGCGACCATCGCGGCGCGCATCGACGTGCCGCTGGTGTCGGCGCCGGCGCTGCCCGGCTGGATCGGGCCGCTCGACGTCGTCGTCATCGCAGGCGGCGACGCGGGAGACCCCGCCCTCGGCGATGCCGCGATGCGTGCCCTGCGCCGCCGTGCGGAGCTCGTGGTCGCCGTCCCGATCGAAGGCCCGCTGCTCGACGCGATCGGCGATCAGCAGATCATCGACCTCTCGCCCCGACTCGTGGTCGACGCGCGGTTCGGCTTCTGCCGATTCGTGGCCGCGCTGACCGCGGTCTGCCTCGCGCTCACCGAGGTTCGACTGGCGCCCGCGCCTCCCGATCTGGCCGATCTGGCCGACCGACTCGACGACGAGGCCTCGGCCGATCATCCCTCGCACGAGAGCTTTCACAACCAAGCGAAACTGCTCGCCATGCGGACCGTCGACCGGTCGGTGGTCTGGGCCGGCGACACGCCCGGCGCCGTCACCCTGGCGTCGCATGCTTCGGCGACCGTGTTCGGCGTGGCCGGGGTGGTGACCCACCCGTCGTCGGAGTCCGGCCTGGTGGCGCGCCTGCGCGACGGTGCGCCCCACGCGGCGCCGGTCGACGACCTGTTCTACGACCCGGATTTCGACCCGCCGCGCGCGACGGGAATCCGCGGCATCCTGTTCACGACGTCGGGTCGCAACTGGCACGCCGAGCGGCGGATGTCCGGTTACTCCGATGTGGCGGTGATCGCCGAACAGGTCACCGATGCCGATACGCTCGGCGAACCGGCGATCGGCCTGGGGGAACCGCTGACCGATGCGCCCGCCGACCTCGCCGCCTACCTGGTGTTGGCACTGCGTACAGAATTGGCTGCGGTGTTCATTCGATTGATGGGAGAAGCGGCCTGATGAAGCTGCTGGCTGGAGTGGTGCGACCGTACGCGTGGGGATCGCGTACCGCACTCGCCGAGTTGCGCGGCACACCGAGTCCTTCTGCGCACCCCGAGGCCGAACTGTGGTTCGGGGCGCACCCGGCGTCACCCGCTCGCATCTGCGACGAGGAGGGTCCGCGCGACCTGCTCAGTCTGATCGAGTCCGATCCGCTGGGGCAGTTGGGGGCGGAGACCACGGAGAAGTTCGGTCCGCGACTGCCGTATCTCCTCAAGATCCTCGCTGCGCAGGAACCCCTCTCGCTGCAGGCGCACCCTTCGCTCGAGCAGGCGATCGCCGGATTCGAACGCGAGGAGGCCGCCGGGCTGGCGATGGACGATCCCGAACGGAATTACCGGGACCCGTCGCACAAGCCGGAACTCGTGGTGGCGATCACCGAGTTCGACGCGCTCGCCGGTTTCCGTGATCCACAGGACACGGTGGCGCTGCTGCAGGAGCTCGCCGTTCCCGTGCTGGATCCGTACCTCGGCATGCTCGCGGAGCAACCCGACGAGAACGGGTTGCGCGCGTTGTTCACCACCTGGCTCACCTTGCCCGAGTCGGTGATCGGTGGGCTGGTGCCCGAGGTGCTCGACGGCGCCGTGCGGGTGCTGAGCGACGGCGACAGTCGTTTCACGCTGGAGCTGCGTTCACTGCTGGAACTGGGGAACGCATATCCCGGCGATCCCGGGGTGCTGGCGTCGCTGCTGTTGAACCGCATTCACCTGCAGCCGGGGGAGTGCCTCTACCTGTCGGCTGGAAATCTGCACGCCTACCTGCACGGCACGGCCGTGGAGCTGATGGCCAACTCCGACAATGTGCTCCGCGGCGGGTTGACTCCCAAGCACATCGACGTGCCGGAGCTGTTGCGCGTCCTGGACTTCCATCCGGTCACCCTGGCGCAGCTGATGTCGCAGACGCACACCCTGGGCGCCGAACGGGTCTACCTGACGCCCGCATCGGAGTTCCGGCTCTCGCGCGTGGAACTCGACGGCACCGGGTTGCACGCGCCGCAGTCGATCAGTTTCGACATGCCCGGCCCCCAGGTGCTCGCGGTCATCTCGGGCCGCATCGTGGTGGAGGCCGTCGGCGGCGAGTCGATTCACGCGGGCCCGGGCGACGCCGTGTGGCTCGCCGACTCCGACCCCGACGTCATCGTCCGGGCGGATTCCACGAATGCGGTGTTCTTCCGGGCGATCGTGCCGGACATCTGACCGACCGCGTCAGACGCCCGGTCAGGCGCGGGTCGACCTCCCCGCAAAGAACTCTCGGCCCCCGAACCGATTCGAGAAAATCAGTTCGGGGGCCGAGCGCTGTCAAGGATGCGACGCCTAGATGTCGAGGCGCGCGTACTCGCGGAGCTTGGAGGTCTGGTGGACGGCCTCGATGGTGCGGATGGTGCCCGACTTGGAGCGCATGACCAGCGAACGGGTGGTCGCACCGTTGGGGCGGTAGGTGACCCCGCGCAGCATGTCGCCGTTGGTGACGCCGGTGGCGCAGAAGAACGAGTTCTCGCCGCGCACCAGGACGTCGTTGGTGAGGACCTGATCGAGGTCGAGGCCCGCGTCGATCGCCTTCTGGCGCTCGGCGTCGTTCTGCGGCCACAGCTTGCCCTGGATCTCGCCGCCCATGCACTTCATCGCGACGGCGCTGATGATGCCCTCGGGGGTGCCGCCGATGCCCATCAGCATGTCGACGGTGCTGTACTCGCCGGCTGCGGCGATGGCGCCAGCGACGTCGCCGTCGGAGATCAGGCGGATCTTGGCGCCCGCCTCGCGGATCTCCTGGATCAGACCTTCGTGGCGGGGACGGTCCAGGATCACGACGGTCAGATCGGCGACGTCGATGCCCTTGGCCGCTGCGACCGAGTTGATGTTCCACTCCACCGACTGCTCGATGTCGATGGCGCCCTTGGCCGCCGGACCCACGGCGATCTTGTTCATGTAGAACACCGCGGAGGGGTCGTACATGGTGCCGCGCTCGGAGACCGCGATGACGGCGATCGAGTTGGGGCGGCCTTCGGCCATCAGCGTGGTGCCGTCGATCGGGTCGACGGCCACGTCGACCTCAGGGCCCTCGCCGTTGCCCACGACCTCGCCGTTGTACAGCATCGGGGCCTCGTCCTTCTCGCCCTCGCCGATCACGACGGTGCCGCGCATCGAGACGGTCGACAGCAGGTCGCGCATGGCGTCCACCGCGGCGCCGTCGCCCGCATTCTTGTTTCCGCGGCCGACCCAGCGACCGGCGGCGAGCGCCGCGGCCTCGGTGACTCGGACCAGTTCCATGGCCAGGTTGCGGTCGGGGGCTTGCTTGGTCATGCGGACTCCAGTCTCGTTGCGAACCTTGATAGGTCAGGAACCAATTATTTCATGCGCGGGGGAGACGATTGGCTGGGGGCAGTCCTCGGCTGCGATACTCGACGGCATGGCCGACAAACCCCGGATTCTCCACGATGGAAAAGACCTCATCTGGTCGCTGATCCCGCTGATGGTGATCGCACTGGTGGTCGCAGGTGTCAGCGGCAGCTGTTCGTGGGGTTTCGGCGATTCGGCCACGCACCAGAACGTGCCGACTTTCGACGTCAAGGCCGGTCTGCAGGCCGATGCGGACACCATGCCCTTCCCGATCCGGCAACCCGAGGTGCCTGCCGACTGGAAGGCGAACTCCGGTTCCACCGCACAGATCGGCAACAGCCTCGCGAGCAACGTCGGATGGATCACGCCGGACGGCGTCTACGTGCAGCTGACGCAGACCGCGGCCACCGAGGACGAGCTGGTCTTCAAGCTGTTGGCCGAGTCGGCGACCGGCGCCGGTGTCCGCGACATCGACGGCCACCCCTGGGTGCAGTACACCGGGGAGGGCGAGCGTCGCGCATGGATCACCGATCTGGGCGACGTGCGCATCGGTGTCGTCAGTCGCGGCCGCGACGCCACGATGGACATCCTGGCCAAGGCGGTCGTCGCCGCCCAGCCGCTGCCCGCCAACCGCAACCGTCCCTGATCGACCGTCCGGCCCGGCGCGGTTCAGGGTCGGCGATTGCGCCGGTCAGTCTTCGTCGTCGTCGACGTTGAGCGCCGCCTCGATGCGACCGCGGGCACCCTCCAAGTGCTCGGTGCAGCGTGTGGCGAGGGCCTCGCCGCGCTCCCACAGGGCGAGGGATTCGTCGAGGCCGAGACCACCCCGCTCCAGCGTGGTCACCACGGTCGACAACTCGTCGCGGGCCTGCTCGTAGCCGAGTTCGGCGACGGGCACGGTCTTGTCGGCTTCGGTCATCGGGGGTTCTCCTCGGCAGCGGTGTCTGTGGCGGCAGGGTCTTCGGCAGCGGTGTCTATGGCGGCAGGCTCGTGCATGGCGGGTGTCTCGGCGGTGATCTCGGCGGCCACCGACCCGTCGGCCACGCGGATGCGGACCGTCGCGCCCGCGGGCAGTTCCTCGGTCGAACGCACCGCGTGCGGGTGGTCGATGTCGGTGCGCTGCACCACGGCGTAGCCGCGGGCCAGGGTCTGTGCCGGCCCCAAAGTGGCCAGCTGAGCCGCGAGTCGGTGGGTGAGGTGCTCTTCGACGGTGAGTTGGTGTCGGACGCTCCGGCGGATGTCGCGGACGGCGGCGTCGACGCGGTCCTGGCGGTCGTCGATCATCCGCAGCGGGTGTGCGAGGACCGGCCGGGACCGCAGTCCGTCGATCACCCGCTCCTCGCGATGCACCCAGTTGCGCAGGGCGTTGGCGGTGCGTCGTCGAATGTCGGCGATGGCCGCGAGTTCGGCGGTCACGTCGGGAACCACTCGCTTGGCGGCGTCGGTCGGCGTCGCGGCGCGGACGTCGGCGACGAGGTCGAGCAACGGGTTGTCGGGTTCGTGACCGATCGCGCTGACGACCGGAGTCCGACAGTCGACGACGGCGCGCAGCAGCGTCTCGTCCGAGAACGGCAGCAGATCCTCCACGCTGCCGCCGCCGCGCGCGATCACGATCACCTGGACCCGCGGGTCGTCGTCGAGCAGCCGGAGTTGCTCGACAATTGCCGGGACCGCGGTCGGCCCCTGGACCGGCGTGTCGCGAACGTCGAAGCGGACTGCTTCCCAGCGAGCCGAGGCGACGGCGATGACGTCGCGCTGTGCGGCGCTGGCGCGCCCGGAGATCAAGCCGACGGTGTGCGGCAGAAAGGGGAGCGGACGTTTGCGCCGGGGATCGAACAGTCCTTCGGCGGCGAGCAGGGCTTTGACCCGCTCGATCCGGGCCAGGAGCTCACCGATCCCGACGGGCCGGATGTCGGTGATCCGCAGGGACAGCGTCCCTCGTCCCGTGTAGAAACTCGGTCGACCGTAGACCACGACGCGGGAGCCCTCGGTCAGCGGGACGGGGCTTCGTTCGAGCAGGATCGGATCGCATGTCACCGACAGGGACATGTCCGCGGCCGGATCGCGCAGCGTCAGGAACGCCGTCCGCGTGCCGCGACGATGGTTGATCTGGGTGAGCTGACCCTCCACCCAGATCTGTCCGAGTCGGTGGATCCAGTCGGCGATCTTGAAACTGATGGTCCGGACCGGCCACGGGTTCTCGGCGCTGTTCGCTTGGTCGGGCGCAGCTTGGCTCACTGGGACGACCTCACCGGCTGGCTACCTACTGTTTCAATTGGTACTGGTCGAGTTCCTATTGGGCGGATTCCGACTTCTTCTGCTGGCTCGCGATCCGGTTGTCGATCATCGTGACGAACGGGGTGCGGTTGCGCCCGGCCTTCTCGAACGCCAGCAGCTCGCTCAGTTCGTCGGTGCCCAGGCCGCGGACTTTGGCGCGCAGTTGGGCCAACGTCAGGTGCGGGTAGTCGAGGGCCTCGACGGTCTCGGGGAGGGGGCCGTCGGCATCGTCGGCCGAGGTTCCGGTGTCGCCGGGCTCGAGGCCCGCGGGCGCCGAACTGTACAGGGCGAATCGTCCGCTTCCCGACGGTGCGGTGCCGTTGGTGGGTGTGCCTTTGCTCTCATCGGCGACGGACTTGGCGTCGGGTTCGGCAGCGGGCGCGGTCGTCGCCGGGGCAGGCTTCTTGGCCGGTGCGGCAGATGCGTCGACGGCCTTGCGGGCAGGCTCCGTGGGGAGCGTCGCCGGCGCATCGGCGAGCAGCGGCGCGGAGGTGTCCGCTGCGACCTCGTCCTCGTCGAAACGAGCCCATTCCGGCTGCTCGTCGGCCTTGTCGCAGAACGGTGCGAGGAACTCATCACCCTTGATCGCGAGCTCGGCGATGTTCTGTTGAAGACGCATGCCCGCCTGCAGTGAACGACTGACCGCACTCATCGGCAGCGTGATGACGCGCGTGGGCAGTTTGCGGGTTTCTTCGATGGTCGTGGCGACCAGACCGGCGGCCACGCGGGCGGGGTACGGGGTACGGCTCATGTATTTACTGTCTCACAGACGTACGCTGGGGCTTATGGCTGATAGTAAGCGCGTCCTTCTCGCGTCGCCCCGTGGATATTGTGCAGGCGTCGACCGGGCCGTGGAAACAGTCGAGCGGACCCTCGACAAGCACGGCGCCCCGGTTTACGTCCGCAAGGAGATCGTGCATAACCGGCACGTGGTCGACACTCTGATCGAACGCGGTGCGATCTTCGTCGACGAGACCGACGAGGTGCCCGAGGGCGCCATCGTGGTGTTCTCTGCGCACGGCGTCTCGCCCGAGGTGCACAAGACGGCCGCCGAGCGGAGTCTGCGCACCATCGACGCGACCTGCCCGCTGGTCACCAAGGTTCACCAGGAGGCGAAGCGATTCGCCCGCGACGACTACGACATCGTCCTCATCGGCCACGAGGGCCACGAAGAGGTCGAAGGCACCGCGGGCGAGGCCCCGGCTCACATTCAGGTGGTCGACGGCCCCGACGCCGTCGACAACGTGACGGTCCGCGACGAATCGCGCGTCATCTGGCTGTCGCAGACCACCCTCTCGGTGGACGAGACGATGGAGACCGTCGGTCGGCTGCGCGAGCGGTTCCCCGAACTGAACGATCCGCCGTCGGACGACATCTGCTACGCCACCCAGAACCGTCAGGTCGCGGTCAAGGCGATGGCGCCGCAGTGTGATCTGGTGATCGTGGTCGGTTCGCAGAACTCGTCGAACTCGCAGCGGCTGGTGGAGGTCGCATTGCAGAACGGCGCGCAGGCGTCGTACCTCGTGGACTACGCGCGCGACATCGACGTCGCGTGGCTCGACGGCGTCACCACCGTCGGCGTGACCTCCGGTGCCTCGGTGCCCGAGGTCCTGGTTCGCGGCGTCCTCGATCTGCTCGCCGAGCACGGCTACGGCGACGTCCAGACCGTCACCACCGCGGAGGAGACACTCACCTTCTCGCTCCCGCGCGAGTTGCGGGCGGCGCGCACCAACCGCTGACGCGTCGGGGCTCACCGCCTGCGGCGCACCAGCCAGGCAGTCGCGGTCGTCCGCGTCTTCGCTCGACTTCGGGGCGGGCGAGGTGCCGCGACGAGGTTGATGATCCCGCCGCCGATGAGGCGTGCTCGGCCTTCGCCGGGCGCCAGGGACACGATGTCGGTTCCCGGCGCGGCGACGCCGATCCACGGTCCGCGGAGGCTGAACGCCGCGGGTGCCCGGTACCGTCGACCGCACCGACCGTCAGCACCGGTGGCCCGAACCCCTTCGTCGGGGAGCGTGTGGTCGTGCACTTCCTGCACTCCGACGCCCCGGAATTCGATCTGCACATGGTCATGGACGAGGTAGACGGGTGCGCTTGACACGGATGTGAATGCGTGACGTGCGCGACGCGCTCCGGCGGGCGTACGTACACCTGCAACAGGGGCGGAACCGAGTCGGTGCCGCCCCTGTTGTGTGGTGGGTCCCAATGCTAGCCATTTGTCGGCATGGCGAACTCGGTCGGTGCCGCCCCTGCCTCGGGCCACCTGACCGTCGCGGTCTTGTAGCGGGTGTAGAAGCGCACGCCTTCCTGGCCGTGGACGTGGTGATCGCCGAAGAGTGAACGCTTCCAGCCGCCGAACGAGTGGAACGCCATCGGGACGGGAATCGGCACGTTGATGCCGACCATGCCCGCGCGTACCTGCGAGATGAACGTTCGGGCGGCACGACCGTCGGCGGTGAACAATGCGGTGCCGTTGCCGAACTCGTGGTCGTTGACCAACTGGAGGGCTTCGTAGAACGAGTTCACGCGGACAATGGCGAGGACGGGTCCGAAGATCTCCTCGCGGTAGATCTTCATCTGGGGCGTGACGTGGTCGAACAGCGACGCGCCGAGGAAGAACCCCTCCTCGAGGATCCCGTTCCGGCCATCGACCACGAGCTCGGCACCTTCGTTCTCGCCAGCCGCCAAGTACGACATCACTCGCTCGCGATGCTCCCGCGTGACCAGCGGGCCCATCTCCACTCCGGGCTCGGTACCGGGGCCGACGCGCAGCTCAGCTATCCGTTCGACCAGCCGCTCGCGGATCGCGTGGGCCACCTCGTCGCCGACGACGACCACGACGGAGATCGCCATGCACCGTTCGCCCGCCGATCCGAACGCCGAGCCCATTAGCGCGTTCACCGCGTTCTCCACGTCCGCATCGGGCATGACCACGAGATGGTTCTTGGCGCCGCCGAGCGCCTGCACACGCTTCCCGGCCTCAGTGCCGGTTCGATAGACGTGCTCGGCGACCGGAGTGGATCCGACGAAGCTGACCGCCTCGACACGCGGATCGGTGATCAGGGTGTCGACCACCTCTCGGCCTCCGTGCACGATGTTGAATACCCCGTCCGGCAGCCCCGACTCGGTGAGCATCGCCGCCATCTCCATGGCCAGGGTCGGCACCTTCTCCGACGGCTTCAGGACGAAGGTGTTGCCGCACGCCAGCGCCACCGGGAACATCCACATCGGGACCATTGCGGGGAAGTTGAACGGCACCACACCGACCACCGGGCCGAGTGGCTTGCGCAGGGACATGCCGTCGACGCCGGTTCCGACGTTCTCGGTGAACTCGCCCTTCATCAGTTCGGGGATGCCGCAGGCGAACTCGACGACTTCGATGCCTCGCTGCAGTTCGCCCTTGGCGTCGTCGAGTACCTTGCCGTGCTCGTCGCAGATGATCGCCGCGAGCCGGTCGATGTCGGCGAGCATCTTCTCGCGGAAGGTGAACATGACGCGTGCTCGGACGTGCGCCGGAGTGGCCGCCCACGCGTCGAAGGCACGTGCGGCGGCAGTGACGGCTGCCTCGGCGTCGCCGCGGGAGCCGACCGGTACGCGTTTGGTGACCTCACCGTTGGCCGGGCAGTAGACGTCGGTGGCGTCGGGAGCGTCTGGATCGACGACGCGGCCTTCGATCCAGTGGCCGACGGTGTCCACGGTGATGGCAGTGGAAGACATGGGGAACTCCTCAGAGGTGGAAGGGAAGGGAAAGGAAGGATTCAGGGCGCGTGACGACGATCAGTAGATACGGCGGTAGATCTCGCAGATCTCGTCGGCGGTCGGGACCACCGGATTGTTCTGGGGCGAGCCGGAAGCCAGCGCCTGCTCGGCCATGGTCGGCAACAGGGCGGACCAGCGCTCGGCGTCGACGCCCAGCGTCCGCGGGGACGGTACGGCCAGGTCGTGATTGAGGCGCCGCAGCTCGTCGACGAAACGTTCGCCCGCGACTTCGTCGGACACTCCGTCGTCGGCCACACCGTAGGCGCGAGCGCAGTCGGCATAGCGGGAACGAGCACCGGGAAGCGAGAACTCGGCGACGGCCGGGAACAACATCGCGTTCGAGAGCCCATGGCTGACGTGGAAGTGGGCGCCGAGGGGGCGGCTCATGCCGTGCACCAACGCGACACTCGAGTTGGAGAACGCGATACCGGCCTGCGTGGCCGCCAGCATCATCTGCTCGCGGGCCGGCTCGTTCGACCCGTCGCGGTAGACACTGCGCAGGCAGGAAGCGATCGTCGAGATCGCGGTGAGTGCGAACCCGTCGCTGAACGGATTGGCCTTGACACTCACGTATCCCTCCACCGCGTGAGTCAGCGCGTCGATACCGGTGTCGGCGGTGAGCCGCGGTGGCATCGACATGGTCAGCGTGTAGTCGATGATCGCGGCGGTCGGCAGGAATGCCAGCCCGGGACACAGCATCTTCTCACCGGTCTCCGAGTCGCTGATGACCGTGAATCGGGTGGCCTCCGAGCCGCTGCCCGCCGTGGTCGGGATGGCCACGAGCGGCAGCAACGGCTGGTCGGTGGATGTCGGCGCCTTGAAGTCTCGCATCGGCCGATCGGTGGTGGCCAGGAGCGCGACGGCCTTGGCCGTGTCGAGTGAACTGCCGCCACCGAAGCCGACGACCGCGTCGCAGCCGTCGGCGCGAGCCATGTCGACAGCGGGCCGCAACGAGTCGGTCGTCGGATCAGGGACGACGCGATCGAAGACGCTGAACTCGATGCCGGCCGCTGCGAGCGACTGACCGAGACGTGCGACGGCGCCGGTGGAGGTCAGGAATTCGTCGGTCACGATCAGCGGTCGGCGGCAACCGAGGTCGGTCAGGAGTACGGACAGATCGTTCAATGCGCCGGCGCCGATCCGCAGGACGCGTGGCAGGGCGATGACGTTAGACATGTGGAGGGCCTCTGGTCGGGTATGGGGTCGCTTGTGACTCTGCCCGAGCCCGTGCGGCCCGACAACGGCCAACTGCACACACTTCTGTGCACGTTTGCACGGCGGTTCGCGCGTCTGCGCCACCCGTGAACCGGCGAAGATCTCCGCAGGTGAAAGGGGATAAAGGGATTACACGATGATCCCGTACTCCTTGATGTGGTGGTACAGCGTGCTGCGGCTGATCCCCAGATAGTCGGCCGCATGGGCCTTGTTGCCGTGGTAGATCTCCATCGCTCGCATGATCGCGTCACAGCTGGCCTGCTGCCACGGCGTCATCTGCTTGGTCGTGGCCTTCATCCGCAGCTCAATCGGGAGATCGGCGACGTCAATGAGCGTTCCGCGGGACCGCGCCAAGGAGCGCAGCACCGTCGCCAGCTCCCGATGATTGCCCGGCCACGAGTACGACTCCAGGACCCGCGTCGCCTGCGATGTGAACCGGTACCGAACGCCCGGGCCTGCGATTTCGTTGAGCGTGCTGAGCAGCTCCGAGCGTTGATCGCGCAGCGTAGGGAGAACCAGCCGATCGTCGAACAGATCGAGGAGTCGGGCATGGTCGGTGTCACTGGGGACCGACGTGGCGGCCAAGATCCGCGGCAGCCCGCAGACCAGAAGATTCTCGATGAGATCCCGCGCTGTTTTCGAGAGCAGATCGAGATTGTCGATGGTGAGGGCCTCGGGGAACGCCCCGCAGCCTAACGAGCGCAACTCTTCCTCGACATCGGCGGGATCCGCGTTGCGGCCGTCGATCGCACGCACGGTGAAACCTGCAGCGACCTCGCCGAGGGCGGTTGTCCGTCCGCTGCCGGGTTCGCCGACGATCACCGCGGAGCCGGTGCCGCCCTGGACGTCATCGATCCACTGCTGCACGCGGATTCGTCGCCGCAACGGTGAGGAGGCCCGCGGTACCGCTGCTGGGCGCTGTCGCGTTCGTAGTCGGATTAGTACCGCATCCGACCCTTCGATGGACTCCATTTCGACCTGGGCGGTCTGCCCGCTGGTCAGCTCGTACTCGGTGCGGGCGGTGCCGTGCACGCCATCGGCGAGTTGCTGCAACGCCGCGACATCGGTGTCGGACAGGGTGCGGGCCGCCATCGAACTCTGCAGCACCATGGAGCGGGACACGGCCACGATCATCGCCGCCGGATGGCGGGCGGCATCCTCGAAGGCGCGGACAACCGAGTGGGTGCGAGTGCCCGCGGTGTCCTGGATGTTCTTTTCGATTTCGGCGATCGCCGAGTCGATGAAAGGTCGCATCAGGCTGGATTCGGCACCGGCGACGCTCATGACATCCAGTACGCCGATCAGGTGACCGTTGAGCGGGTTGAAGATCGGTCTGCCGTAACAGCTGTAGCCGTGCAGGCCCTCCATGTAGTGCTCGTTGCCGCGCACGAACAAGGGGCTTCGCGTTTCGAAGGGGGTCGCCAGCGCATTGGTGCCCGTGGTGTCCTCGCGCCACACCGCGCCCGGGGTGGCGCCGATCCGCTCGACGACGGTGTCGATCTGTCGGCATCCGTTCACCGTGGTCAACATCTCGGCCTGTGCGCCGACGAGCATCACCGAGAGGCGTTCGCCGTCGATTCCGGTGCGAATCCGGTGCAATACCGGCGCGGCGGCGCGAAACAGCCTGCTCGCTGTGTCAACGTCGCCGGCGGTCGGGGGATCCATCGGCTTGGAGGGATCGAGACCGTACTGGCGCGACCGCTTCCAGGAAGCGTGCAGGAGGCGGTTTGCACGGCTCGTCGTGAGCGACGCAAGCGCGTCTGTGACGTTGTCTTTCATCGGATACGACCTCTCGATCTCCCGCTGACACGGGTTGGACGTACGCGTGTAGTTGGAGTGGCACCCGACACGGAGTGTGAATGCCATCACTTGCGATGGCAATCACCATAGCCGCACCGCGGGTGGTCCCGCTCACAGGTTTCGGTGTGTACGGATACCGAACAGATAGGTGTGACGCACGACGCAAGACTGAATTGCGTCGACCTCCCGGTGCTTCCGGTGGACCCGCTCCCCGGGTCCCGCGGCCCGAATTTCGAGGCGACCTTCCCCGTGCCGGCGGCACTTCACATCGAGAGGATTGTGATGACCTCACTCATCGCCCCGACCCCTGGACTGGGGTTCGACCTGGCGACCAAGAAATACAGCCACTTGATCGACGGGCGGCTCGTCGATGGCGCCACCGACGTCGCAGTGCTCGACCCGGGTACGGCCGAGCAGGTGGCCACCACTCCCGCAGCATCGACCGAGCAGTTGGACGAAGCGGTCGCTGCTGCACGGCGCGCTCTCCCCGGTTGGGCGGCGCTCAGCGTCGTCGAGCGCGGAGCGATCCTGCACCGAGTCGCCGACGTGCTCGTCGAGCACCATGAAACGCTGGCGCGGCTGACCACCCTGGAGCAGGGCAAGCCGATCGCGCAGGCTCGTGACGACGTCAGCTGGTCGATCGATTTCACTCGGCACTTCGCCGATTACCGCCTCGAGACCGAAGTCCTGCATGACGACGAGAACGGGTATGTGGAACTGCGCAAGCGGCCGGTCGGCGTGGTCGGCGCGATCACCCCTTGGAACTTCCCGCTCTTCCAAGCCCTCTACAAGCTGGCTCCGGCGCTGATCGTCGGCAACACGATGGTCCTGAAGCCGTCGCCCACCACGCCGTTGGCGACCTTGCACTTCGCTGAACTGGTGCGCGATGTGATCCCGGCCGGCGTGTTTAACGTGGTCGGCGATGCGGGCGACCTCGGTGCGCAGCTCACCTCGCACCCGGGCATCAACAAGGTGTCGTTCACCGGTTCCACCGTCACCGGCCGCCGCGTGATGGAGGCGTGCGGTCCCACGCTCAAGCGACTGACGCTCGAACTCGGCGGCAACGACGCGGCCATCGTGCTCGACGACGCCGACATTGAGAAGACCGCCGAGGGGCTCTGCACCTGGGCGTACGCGAACGGCGGCCAAGTGTGCGTGTCGATCAAGCGGATCTATGCACCGTCGTCGATCTACGAGCAGTTGGTGGAGGCGCTCGCCCGACGCACGTCGGCGCTGACCGTCGGGCACGGGCTCGACGAGCAGACCCGACTCGGCCCGGTGCAGAACGCCACGCAGTTCGAGAAGGCCCGCGCGAGCCTGGCCTTGGCGCACGAGCACGGAACGGTCGTCGTGGGCGGCCAGACGCTCGACCGGCCCGGCTACTACGTCGAGCCGACCCTGGTTCGCGACGTCGACGAGGACAGCCCGCTGATCCGCGAGGAGACGTTCGCTCCGATTCGTTCGGTTCTTCGATACGACGACGTCGACGATGCGATCGCCCGTGCTAACGACACTCCGTACGGGCTCGGTGCGTCCGTGTGGGGCACCGACATCGAGCGAGCCATCACCGTCGCCGGCCGTCTAGAGGCTGGCACCTCATGGGTCAACCATCACTTCCAGCTGACCCCCGACGTCCCGTTCGGCGGTATCAAGCAGTCCGGCCTCGGCGCCGAGTTCGGCCGCATCGGCATCGAAGGGTTCGTCGACGTTCACGTCGTGAACCTCAAGCGGTCCTGACCCACCCCAATCAGCTCTCGCCCCATCTGAGCGCACCGGCTTCGGTGCGCTCGTCAACCCCACAGAAGGAACACTCATGAAAACCCTCGCAGCAGTCGTCGTCGAACCGGGCAAGCCGATCGAGATCGAGGAACTCACCCTGGCCAAGCCGGGCCCGCACGAGGTCCTCATCCAGTACCAGTACGGCGGTCTGTGCCACTCGGACGTGCACATCGCGATCGG